>JACDCA010000142.1 GCA_013694635.1 Acidobacteriota bacterium
TCACGTTCGAAGGGGTCATCAAGCCTGCCTTTGCCATCGTGTCCGCAAGCGGCGCGACGCTGCCGCAGGACGTCCGCATGCTCGTCGAGCGTGCGATGGGAGGGTCGCAGACGGTGCGGTTGCTCGCCCCCCCCGCCGACCAGGCCGACAAGGCGCTCAAAGCGAACCAGCTCTCGGGGGACTGGCTGGCCACCGATGCCGGCGGACGTCCCGTCGGCGCAGCGGCGCAGATGGCCGGGTCGATCCGCAAAGAAGCCTCCACCAGACTCGCAGAGGCGTTTGCCGTTCAGGGGGTCGCCTCGGTGACGGCACTCGATGCGAACAGGGTCGTCGTCGCATTGCTCGCCGCGGGCAGCACGGCGCCCGATGTCTTCGAAGTCTCGCTCGACAACACGGCATCCATCAACGCCGCGCTGGCGACGCTCGACCAGGCGATCCCGATGTCACGTCCGTCGATCGGTATCACTGCGATCGATGTAGCGGATGTCGCTGGGGCGGTCGTGGCGGGCATCGATGCCAACAGTCCGGCAGCGGCAACGGCGTTGAAGGTCGGCGACGTGATCGGTCAGGCCGCCGGTCAGCCGGTCGCCGACGCTACGGCGCTGGCCAAGGTGGTGAGCGGCCGCGCGGCTGGCCAGAACCTGCCGATGGAAGCACGTGACGCGGCGGGGGCGACAAAGCGCGTCGAGCTGCCCGTGTTTCTCACACCTCGCATCATCGGGCTGGTCGAGCAGGGGATCCCCGTCAACCGGGTGCTGCTCGACCTGCGCGCACGGTCTGCGGGCATCACCGATCCCTTCGAACAGGCCGTCGTCCGGCTGAATACGGCGATCGCACTCGGACGGGTTGGAGAGTGGAGCACGGCGCAGGCGGAGCTGCGCCAGGTGAAATTGCCAGACCGTCCGGGCGTTGGCAACGGCACCGTCCAGTATCTGCTCGGGGTCGCGGCCGAAGCGCTGGGCAGTCGCGCGGAGGCGGAAGTCAACTACAAAGCCGCGATGGCAACGGAAAGCCTGTTGAGTGATGACGGTCCGCGAGTGAAAGACCTCGCCGAAGCCCGGCTTGCCGAAATGCTGCGCGGATCGCGCTAACTGGGGACAGCCACCTTTTTTCGCGTATCGTAAAAAGGTGGCTGTCCCCGTTTTTGTTGTTCTCCTCGCGCTCGCGGCGGGGTGTGGAACCACGGCCGGCGGCCAGCAGCCAGCCATCGTCCAGCCAGGCGCGCCAGGCGCCCCGACGAGAGTGCTGACCGCCGACAAGGTGAAGGCCCTGCCTCAGCCCGGGTTCACCCCTGCGGACGTGCAGTTCATGCTGGGGATGATCGGCCATCACGCGCAGGCCGTCGAGATGACGGGGCTGCTCGCGACGCGAACCGCCGATGCCGACATGAAGAAGCTCGCGCAGCGGATCGAGCTGTCGCAGGCCGACGAAATCAAGATGATGAAAGACTGGCTGCATCAGCGCGGGCAGCCGTTGCCCGACGAGCACGCTCACCATGGTGACGGGGCGAAGCTGATGCCCGGCATGCTCACGGCGGACGAAATGAAGCGTCTCGCAGCGGCCACCGGCGCGGAGTTCGAACGGTTGTTTCTCGAGTACATGATCACGCACCATCTAGGGGCTTTGACGATGGTGAAGGGGCTGTTCTCGACGCCTGGCGCCGGCCAGGAGTCTGAGATTTTCGCGTTCGCGTCCGATGTGGACGCCGATCAGCGCATGGAAATCGACCGGATGGGCGCCATGCTGAAGGAGCGTCAGAAATGAACGCCGTTGCACGCAGGGCTCTTGTCATCCCTGCCCTGTTTCTCGTCGTGAGTATTGCCGGCGTCGCCCAGGACAAGGCGCCAGGCACGGACCCGCGCGTCGGCCTGAAGCCAGGGGTGAAGGACGCCGGCCAAGCGGCCTGGAACCTGGAGCTGATTGCGTCGGTGCCCAAGCCGTCTGGGTTCTTCGATCCCAAGGCACCCGCGGGGGAACCGACGCCGGCGGAAAAGCCGGACCCGCCGGCCCCGCCCCCCGGAGCGCCTAAGCCTGTCGAGCCGCCGTCCCCTCCCTTCACCGGACTCGATTACGCGAACTCCGACGCAGCGTTTCGCGGCAATCAGATGTTCATGGGGAACTTCAGCGGCTTCAACGCTTATGACATCGGCAATCCGAGGAACCCGAAGCTGATTGCATCGGTGATCTGCCCTGGCGGCCAGGGGGATGTCTCGGTGCACGGCAACCTGCTGTTCATGTCGGTCGAACAGACGCGGGGACGCGTCGACTGTGGCACCGGAGGGGTCGAGGCTCCCGTCAGCGGCGAGCGCTTCCGTGGCGTTCGCGTGTTCGATATTTCGGAGGTCAGCAAGCCGAAACAGCTTGCCGCAGTTCAGACCTGCCGTGGCTCACACACCCACACGCTGCTGGTCGATCCCGACGACAAGCAGAACGTCTATATCTACGGATCGGGCACCGGCACGGTGCGCTCCGCGGAGGAGCTCGCCGGCTGCTCGGGTCTCGAGCCAAAGGAGGATCCCAACACCGCGCTCTTCAGCATCGACGTCATCCAGGTGCCCCTCTCCGCCCCGGAGAAAGCGCGGATCGTCAGCCGTCCACGGATTTTTGCGGATCCGAAGACGGGGGCGGTGTCCGGTTTATGGCAGGGAGGCGATCATGGTCCCGGTACGCAGAAGACGAGCGTCACCAACCAGTGCCACGACATTACGGTGTTCCCGGAAGTGGGCCTGGCCGCCGGAGCGTGCTCGGGTAACGGCATCCTGCTCGACATTTCGGACCCCGTGAAGCCGGTGCGGCTGGACCACGTGATCGACAAGAGCTTCGCGTACTGGCATTCCGCGACGTTCAGCAACGATGGCACCAAAGTGATCTTCACTGACGAGTGGGGCGGCGGGACGCGGCCGCGCTGCCGGGCGACGGATCCTCCGACCTGGGGCGCCAACGCCATCTTCGAGGTGGTCGACAGGAAGCTGCGTTTCGGCAGCTATTACAAGCTGCCGGCGCCGCAGACCGACATCGAGAACTGCGTGGCGCACAACGGCTCGATCATTCCCGTGCCCGGGCGCGACATCATGGTCCAGGGCTGGTACCAGGGCGGAATCTCCGTGTTCGATTTCACCGATCCGGCGAAGCCGTTCGAGATCGCGTTCTTCGACCGGGGTCCGGTGGACGCCGCCAGGCTGATCACGGCCGGCCACTGGTCGGCGTACTGGTACAACGGCGCGATCTACGGCCCCGAAATGGCGCGCGGCCTCGACGTCCTGCGGCTGAAGCCGAGTAAGCACCTCTCGCAGAGCGAAGTCGATGCAGCAAACGCCGTCCGCCTGCCGGAGTTCAACCCACAACAACAGCCGCGGGTGACCTGGCCGGCGACAGCGGTCGTGGCACGCGCGTATCTCGACCAGTTGACACGCAGCAGCGGGATTCAGCCGGCGAAGGCGTCCGCGCTGAGAGGCGCGCTCGACAAGTCCAATCGCGCTGGGCTGGCTTCGATGGCGGGTGAGCTCGAAAAGGAGGCCGCGTCCGCGACGGGAGCCACCGCGTCACGCCTTCGCGCTCTCGCAGCGACGATCAAGACGCTTCGCTGATCGCCGCGTCACGCCGGCAGCGTATCCACGACGCGGCCGTCGAACAGGTAAACGTGCCGGCGCGCCTGGGCGATCCAGCGAGGATCGTGGGTGGCGATGCAGACCGTCGCGCCGTCCGCGTGCAGCTCGCCGAGCATCTGCATCAGCGACTCGCCGCTCTTCGAGTCGAGGTTCCCTGTCGGTTCGTCCGCCAGAAGAATCGCCGGCCGGCCCGCGATGGCTCGCGCCACGGCGACGAGCTGCTGATGGCCGCCCGACAGGGACCCCGGGCGCTGTTTCGAGCGATTCAGCATGTCGACGCGCCCGAGCGCTCCCTCGACCGTGGCCTTGCGCTCGGCCGCCGGCACCCCTCTCAGCGTCAGCGGATACTCGACGTTCTCATACACCGTCATGTCGCCGATCAGATTGAAGCTCTGAAAGATCAGGCCGATGTCGAGACTGCGGGCGCGCGCCCGCTCCGCGGGTGTCATGCGGTCAACACCGCGTCCATTGAGCCAGTACGAACCGGACGTGGGCGTATCGAGGAGGGCGAGCGTTGACAGGAGCGTCGACTTTCCGCAGCCGGACGGTCCCGAGACACAGACGTACTCGCCACGGTGGATATCGAGTGTGACGTCGCGAAGGGCCCACGTCTGCTCGTCGGCGTCCCCTTTGAAGACGCGGCTGACCCCTTCCAGGCGGATGACAGGGCCGCCGGCGCCGGGCGCATTGCCGGACCCCGTTTCTTCCGCTTTCGTGCGCCGCCACCAGGACATCCACCCTCCCTGCGTGGTTACTTGGACGGAATTGCTGGAGGAATGGATGGGGAGGACGAGAGATGCAGCCCTGAAGGGCTCGAACGCCCTGCGATGGGCAGCCCGGGCTGGACTACGGGCGGATTACGCGGGTTCGACGGCGGCTTCCTGGGCGGCTTCCGCGGGCACGGGCTCCGGGGGGGCGCTGCGGAACAGGCGGGCGAACACAGCGGAGGCGGCGCTGCCTCCGACCGCGAGCCCGAGGACGTGGCAGCCGATCGTCACCACGGCCAGCGCCATCCAGCTATTTGCCATCACCGTCATGCGGAGCGCGGTCGCAAGAACCCCGATCAGCAAGAGGTCGAACGCAACGAGGGCCAGGCGGCGGCGTGCGATGCGCCACTGCGCGCAGGGATCCGCCGCGAATGTAAGACGCAGCGGTTCGGCGGCCGGCGCGCCGCTTTTCTTTGCGGGATCTGGCCGGTCGGGAAAGGCCGTCTTGGCGAAACACTCGCTGAACTGGGAAGCGAGATCGTCAGGGTCGAGGCCGATCGCAACGGCATAATCCCGGACGTACGATCGGCTGTAGATCCCTGTCGGCCAGCGCGAACAGTCGCCGCGTTCCAGCGCCTTGAGCAGGCTGGCGCTGATCTTGGTGTCGAGGGCAATGGCTTCGATCGACACGCCGCTCAGCTCCCGCTGCCGGCGTAGAGCTTCACCGAACGCGCGCTGTGACTTCACAAGGTCTCATCCCTCTGGGCCCGCGCGTTCGACAGCCATTCTTCACTTACTCCTGACACGGTGGCGTGCAAAGAGTCGGTCCCCGCGTCGCGGCGGAGACGACGTGCGACGGCAACCGTCGCCGCTAGCGCGAGCGCGCCTACACCAACAATCCAGATGTTGAACATATTGAATTGTGAATGACAAAATTGCAACAACGATTCCATGAAACGACGCGGTTCCTGCTCGAATTCCGCCACCGAGCGCATGACCTGCCGCACGTGTC
>JACDCA010000155.1 GCA_013694635.1 Acidobacteriota bacterium
GCGATCGGCAAGATGCTCGATCAAAGCGGCTACCTGAAGGACCTTCGAGACGATGACAGCGAAGACTCGAACGACCGCATTGAGAATCTGATGGAGCTGGTGTCTGCCGCGCGCGATTATGAATCGCACGACGCCGAAGCGTCCCTCGGCGGCTTCGTCGATCGACTGTCCCTGCTGTCCGAAACGGACGAGGAGTCCGGCACCAAAACCGCGAAGGTGTGGCTGATGACGATGCACGCGGCAAAGGGGCTGGAGTTTCCGCTCGTCATCATCGCCGGGATGGAGGAAGGCCTCTTTCCGCATTCGCGTTCCGGAGAAGACGTGGACGAGATCGAGGAAGAGCGGCGTCTCTGCTACGTCGGAATGACCCGCGCACAGTCGCGGCTGATCATCACGGGCGCGGCGCGACGGCGCGTTTTCGGCGAGTACCAGCCCGCGCAGCCATCGCGATTCCTGGACGAAATCCCCGCGGAGCTGATGGAACGGATTACGCCGGCCTATTCAACCGGCTACCAGGGTTCCTTCTCGCACCAGCATTACGAGTTCAGAACGAATCCGTACGGCCGTGGGGGACGCAGCCGCGGGACTGGAAGTGGCAGCGGACGTTCTCGTGAAGAAGCGCCGTCCTACGATTACGAGAACGAAGATCAGTCGATCAGCGCCGTCCGCGCGGGGATGCGCGTCCGGCACGCGCAGTTCGGCGTCGGCACCGTGATGGCGGTCGAGGAGCACAACGACGATCTGAAAGTCACCGTGCGCTTCGCGACAGTCGGGATCAAGAAGCTGCTGTCGAAATACGCAAAGCTCGAACCCGCTTAGACCTGCCGAAGGGCAGCCCTCTAAAGGGCTGGACTACGACGGCTCCGGCGCGGTCTCAGGCTCGGGCGGCGTCCCGTTCTCAACCCCGTCATCGTCCTTCTCAGCGAGCTTTGCTACCGCGACCACCATGTCCCCTTCTTCCATTTCGATCAGGCGGACGCCCTGGGTGGCGCGGCCGATGGCGCGGATGTCGCCGGCACGCGTGCGCAGGATCATGCCCTGCTGGCTGATCAGCATCACCTGGTCATCGTCATACACGAACGCGATTCCGACGACCTTACCGTTTCGATCGGAGGTCTGGATGTTGATGATGCCCAGGCCGCCGCGCGCCGTGAGGCGATATTCGTCGAGCTCCGTGCGCTTGCCGTAGCCGTTCTGAGCCACGGTCAACATGGTCCCGCCTGGACGGACAACCTCCATGCCTACGACCTCGTCATCATCGCGCAGGGTGATCCCGCGGACGCCGTAGGCGGTGCGCCCCATCGCGCGGACGTCGGTCTCCTCGAACCGGATCGCCATGCCGTTGCGCGTACCGATGAAGATCTGTTCCTTGCCGTCGGAGATCTCGACCGCGATGACGGCGTCACCCTCCTCGATGCCCATCGCGATGATGCCGTCTGTGCGCGGATTCCTGAACGAGGTGAGGTCGGTCTTCTTGATCACACCCTTGCGCGTCCCCATCACCACGAACTGCTGCTCCTCCTCCGCCGGGAAATCCTTCACGGCCAGCAGCGCGGCGATCTTCTCCCCCTCCTGCATCGCGACGAGGTTCGCGATCGCCTTGCCCTTCCCTCCGGCGCCCGCGTCCGGGATGGCGTGCACCTTCAGCCAGTACGCGCGGCCGCGGTCCGAGAAAATCATGATGTACGAGTGCGTGGACGCGATGAAGAGGTGGCTGACGAAATCCTCCTCGCGCGTGCGCATCCCGATGCGCCCCTTGCCGCCGCGGCGCTGCATGCGATACGTGGAGATCGCCGTCCGCTTGATGTAGCCGGTGTTGGTGACCGTGATCGCCACGTCTTCGTCGACGATCAGATCCTCGATCCTGAACTCCCCGCTCTCGTCGTCTATGATCTCGGTTCGCCGTTCGTCGAGGTACTTCTCGCGGACGGCTTTCAGCTCGTTGAGCACGAGCTCCATCAGGAGCTCGTCGCTCGAGAGGATCGCGCGCAGCCGCTCGATAGTCTTCATCAGCTCGGACAGCTCGTCGAGGATCTTCTGCCGCTCGAGGCCGGTGAGCCGCTGGAGCTGCATGTCGAGAATCGCCTGCGACTGGACCTGCGACAGCTTGAAGTTCGCGATCAATCCCTCGCGCGCTTCCGCCGGATTCTTCGAGCCACGAATCAGCCGGATCACTTCGTCGAGATGGTCCAGCGCGATCTTCAGGCCTTCGAGGATGTGCGCGCGGGCTTCGGCCTTTCGCAGCTCGAACTCGGTCCGGCGGCGGACGACGTCGCGACGGAACTCGATGAAATGCTCGATGACCTCGAGAAGGGTCAGGACCTTCGGCCGCCCCGCGACGATCGCCAGCATGATGATGCCGAAAGTCGTCTGCAGCTGCGTGTGCTTGTACAGGTTGTTGAGGACGACCTCGGGCACCTCGCCGCGCCGCAGCTCGATGACGATCCGCATCCCGTCGCGATCCGACTCGTCGCGGAGGTCCGAGATCCCCTCGATCGTCTTTTCGCGCGCAAGCTCCGCGATCTTCTCGATCAGTCTCGCCTTGTTCACCTGGTACGGGATCTCGGTGACGACGATCGCGACGCGGTCTCCCTTTTTGGCTTCCTCGACCTCGGTCCGCGCCCGCAGCATCAGGGCGCCCCGGCCGGACGTGTACGCCTGAAAAATTCCCTGGCGTCCCACCAGGAAGCCGCCCGAAGGGAAGTCCGGGCCCGTCACCGTCCTCATGAGCGCGAGCGTCCGCGCGTCCTTCGGCTGCCCTCGATGGTCGATCACCGCGATGACGCCATCGATGATCTCCCGCATGTTGTGCGGCGGGACGTTGGTCGCCATGCCGACCGCGATGCCCGCGGACCCGTTCACGAGCAGGTTCGGGAAGGTCGTCGGAAGGACGGTGGGCTCTTCGGTGGTCTCGTCGTAGTTGGGAACGAAGTCGACCGTCTCCTTGTCGAGGTCGGTCATCATCGCTTCGGCGAGCGATTCCGGGCGCGCCTCGGTGTACCGCATTGCCGCCGGCGGATCGCCGTCGATCGAGCCGAAGTTCCCCTGACCGTCCACCAGCGGATAGCGCATGTTGAAGTCCTGCGCCAGGCGCACGAGCGTGTCGTAGATCGACGCGTCGCCGTGGGGGTGATAGTTCCCCATCACCTCGCCGACGATCTTCGCGCACTTGCGGTAGGCACGGTTGGACGCGAGCCCCATCGCCCGCATGCCGTACAGCACGCGCCTGTGCGCGGGCTTCAGCCCGTCACGCACGTCAGGTAATGCGCGCCCGATGATCACGCTCATGGCGTAATCCATGTACGAGCGCTTCATCTCGTCTTCGATGTTGACGGGGATCTTGGAAAAGGCGATGTCGTTCATGGTCGGGATGCGCGGTGCGGACTGCGGGATGCGGCCGTAGGGACGGTTCGCGAACCGCCTACAGACATCAGGGTTCAGATATCCAGGTTCTTGACGTCGAGTGCGTTGTCTTCGATGAATTTGCGGCGCGGCTCGACCTGGTCCCCCATCAGCGTGGTGAACATCAGATCCGCCTCCATGTGATCCTCGGCTTTGACCTGCGCGAGCGTCCGCGTCGCGGGATTCATCGTGGTGTCCCACAGCGTATCGGGGTTCATCTCGCCGAGACCCTTGTAGCGATTGATCGCCACCCCCTTCTTACCAGCGGCGGTGAAAAACTCCACGAGCTCGTCGAGGGTTTCGATGCGCACCTCGGCGTCGCGGACGGCCTTCGGCGGCTGTTTCGGTTCCGCCGACGCGTCAATCGGCTTCGGTTCCGCCGCCAGCTTCGTGGCTTCGTCGAGCGGCGCGCCACCAATCGCCGTGTCGTTCGCTGCTGCCGTTCCGGGCGCGTCGACCGCGGCCTCTTCCGTCTCCTGAGCGCCGCTGGTCCGGACGATCATCGGGCCGCGGATGCCGCTCACGTCCTGATAGCTGCTCACGAGCGTGCGGAACTCCCCGGTCGTGAAGAAGTCGAGGTCGATGCGGTGATGCCGGGGATAGCCCCCGGAGCGGTCCACCAGGACGACGGCGAACGCCTGGTGCTCGTCGTCGGGCTCCACCGTCACCGTGCGCGCCAGTGCTGCGAGCGCCGCCGCCAGCGCTTCGACCTTCACCCGGTCGGAGAAGAACGTTTTCTCCGTCACGTGCTCGAGAATGGCGCGCACCACATCGCGCGACGGCCCGCGGCGCTCCACGATCTGGAGGTACTTGCGGAACGCAATCAGTTTCTCCAGCCGCTGCTCGAGCAGCTCGCCCGACATGCTCGTGCCGTCCGGCAGCACGACGGTGCGTGATTCGACTGCGCGCTTCATCAGCCAGCTTTCCAGCGCCCGCTCGTCGCGTATGAACTGCTCGCTGCGTCCGCGCTTGGCGCGGAAGAGCGGTGGCTGGGCGATGTAGATGTAGCCGTTCTCCACGAGCTGCCGCATCTGGCGGTAGAAAAACGTGAGCAGCAGTGTGCGGATGTGCGAGCCGTCCACGTCGGCGTCGGTCATGATGATGACGCGGTGATAGCGCAGCTTCGCGAGGTCGAAGTCTTCCTTGCCGATCCCGCACCCGAGCGCCGCGATCATCGTCTTGATCTCGTCGCTGCCAAGCATCTTGTCGAAGCGCGCTTTCTCGACGTTCAGGATCTTCCCCTTGATCGGCAGGATCGCCTGGAACTTGCGGTCCCTTCCCTGCTTGGCCGACCCCCCTGCGGACTCCCCTTCGACGATGTAGATCTCGCAAAGAGAAGGATCGCGTTCCTGGCAGTCGGCGAGCTTTCCTGGGAGCGCGCTGTTGTCGAGCGCCCCCTTGCGCCGCACCAGGTCACGCGCCTTGCGCGCCGCTTCACGCGCGCGCGCGGCGTCGACCGCCTTGGCGATGACTTTTTTCGCGACCGCCGGGTTCTCTTCCAGATAGGCGCCGAGCTTGTCGTTGAGAATCGCTTCGACGATCCCCTTGACCTCGGTGTTGCCCAGTTTTGTCTTCGTCTGGCCTTCGAACTGGGGACGAGGGATCTTGACGCTGACAACGGCGATCAATCCTTCGCGGATGTCGTCGCCGCCGATGTTGGCGTCCTTCAGGTCCTTCGCCATGGCGTTCTTGCCGACGTAGTAGTTGACCGTCCGCGTCAGCGCCGACCGGAAGCCCGACAGATGGGTGCCCCCCTCGTGCGTGTTGATGTTGTTGGCGAAGGAATACACCGTCTCGGCGTAGCCGTCGTTCCACTGCAGCGCGATTTCGACGTCGATGCCGTCCTTCTCGCCGTGCATGTAGATCGGCTTGTCGTTGACCGTGACCTTGTTCTGGTTCAGGTACTCGACGAACGAATTGATGCCTCCCTCGTACAGAAACTTGTGCGCCTTTCCATCCCGCTCGTCGTCGATAGTGATGGTGACGCCGCCGTTGAGGAATGCGAGCTCGCGGAGGCGCTGTGCCAGCGTGTCGAAGCTGAATTCGATGGTTTCGAAGATCTGTGAATCCGGCCGGAAGGTGACCTTGGTGCCGCGCTTTTTCGTGGTGCCGGCTACTTCCAGCGCCGTCGTGGGGTTCCCGCGCTCGTAGCTCTGGTTGTACACCTGGCCGTTGCGCCAGATTTCCACCTCGAGGTTCTCCGAGAGCGCGTTGACGACCGAGAGACCGACGCCGTGCAGGCCGCCCGACACCTTGTAGCTGTCGTTGTCGAACTTGCCGCCGGCATGCAGGACGGTCAACACGACCTCCGCCGCTGACTTGCCGCTCGTATGCTGATCAACAGGAATGCCGCGTCCGTTGTCGACGACCGTGACCGAATTGTCGATGTGCAGCGTCACGTTGATGTGATCGCAGAACCCGGCGAGCGACTCGTCGATCGAGTTGTCGACGATCTCGTAGACGAGATGGTGCAGCCCGGGCGCGCCGGTGGACCCGATGTACATCGCGGGGCGCTTGCGGACAGCTTCCAGCCCTTCGAGGACCTTGATCTTGTCCGCGCCGTAATCGTCCGCGTCTCCGCCGTTGCCATTGCCGAACGGACCGCTGGCCTGATCAACAGCGGGCGCAGCAGGCGGCACGGGCTGCTGATCGTCGTTCTGAGGTTCTATTTGCGACATTCAGTGTTTAGCTATCAGCTGTCAGCGATCAGCCCTCAGCCATCCGTTCTTGTCTTACCCTCAGCTGAAAGCTGACGGCGAATAGCTGAAAGCTTTCCGATCAGACCCTCATGGGCATGATCACGTACGTGTAGTCGTAACCCTCCGCACCGATCGGTTTCATGACCGCCTGGCTCATCTCGTCCTTGAACTCGAGGCTGACCGAGTCGGTCTCGACGACCGCGAGGAAGTCGAGGACATACTGCGCGTTGAAGCAGATCGTCACGGGCGCCGCGTCGTACTCGACGACGATCGCTTCCTTCGCTTCGCCGAACTCCGGGCTGCTCGACGCGATCTCGACCTTCCCCTTGTCCATCTGGAATTTCACGGCGCGCGAGCGCTCGTTCGACAGCAGCGCGACGCGCTTCACGGCGCTGGTCAGCCGGTCACGGTCGAACTCCACGCGCTTGTCGTTGCTTTTCGGAATGACGCGCTCGAACGCCGGGAACTGACCGTCGATCATCCGCGAGATCAGCAACCGTCCCCCGATGTCGAAGAACAGGTGGTTCTCGCCGCGCTCGTACCGGATGTCCCCTTCGCCTTCGGCCAGCAGCCGGCCCATCTCGAGCAAGGTCTTTCTCGGAAGGATGACGCGCTCCTCCTCGTCTCCCTTCTTGCCCTTCACCTTCTCGCGCGGGACGGAGATGAGCGCCAGGCGGTGCCCGTCGGTCGCGACCAGGCTCATCAGGTC
>JACDCA010000165.1 GCA_013694635.1 Acidobacteriota bacterium
CTTCTGGCTCGGCAACCTGGTGGAGTTTTCCACCACCATCGAGATGTTCACGGCGCCGAAGAGCAAGCACACGGAGGATTACGTCACAGGCAGATTCGGATGACCCGCCAATGGTCGTCCGCGGGCCGGTCCGCGCGTGATGAAGCTCGGGGCGCGAGTGCGATTCTGAGATTAAGGCCGGTCCGTGCCGCAAGGCTGTGTAACGAGAGCGTGACGTTTCGGTTAAATCTGCGCCCAATCTGCTAACATTCCGGCGCGGAGGCGCCGTGCGTTTCAGACTGATCCCGAAGGAAGAGCGATTCTTCGACGACTTCGTGGGAATGGCCGAACAGATCCGGGTCGGGGCCGGCCTGCTGCAGGAAATGGTGGCTCCCGATCAGCCGATCTGGGACAAGGCCGACGAAATCAAGGAAGTCGAACACAAGTGCGATTTCCTGACCCACTCGGTGATCCAGCGCCTCCACAAGACGTTCGTGACCCCCCTCGACCGTGAAGACATCCACGCGCTGGCACGGTCGCTCGACGATGTGATCGATGCGATCGACGACTCGGCTGCCGTACTGCGACTCTACAAGATCGACCATGTGCGCCAGGAAGCCCGTGACCAGGTCCGGGTCATCGTGGCGTGCACGGATCAGCTCGTCTCGGCCATGAAGGCGCTTGGCAAGAAGATGGAGATCTCGGGATGCGCCGTCGAGATCAACCGTCTGGAGAACGAGGCGGACCGGATCCACCAGGCTGCTCTTCGCCGCCTGTTCGAGGAGGAACGCGATCCGATCGCGATCATCAAGTGGAAGGAGATTCTCGACTTCCTCGAGCTTGCCACCGACCGCTGCGAGGACATTGCGAACGTTCTCGAGGGCGTCGTGATCAAGCACGCGTAGCGGATGGACCCCAATCTTCTCGCCGTTCTCGCGCTGATCTTCGTCGCGCTGGTGTTCGACTACATCAACGGGTTCCACGACGCGGCCAATTCGATCGCCACGGTCGTGTCCACCCGCGTCCTCACACCGGGCAAAGCCGTCATCTGGGCCGCGTTCTTCAACTTCATCGCGGCGTTCACCTTCGGTACGGCGGTGGCGAAGACCGTCGGCAGCGGCCTCGTCGACATCAAGGTCGTGACCTTTGCGGTGATCTTTGCCGGCCTGATGGGCGCGATTATCTGGGATTTGATCACTTGGTACTACGGCCTTCCGACGAGCTCCTCCCACGCATTGATCGGCGGCTATGCCGGTGCCGCCGTTGCCAAGGCGGGCTTCGGCGCCATCATCGTTGCGGGATGGACCAAGACGATCATTTTCATCATCCTGGCGCCGCTGATCGGGATGACCCTCGGGTTCCTGATCATGGTCGCGCTGCTCTGGGGCTTCAAGAACTTCTCGCCCGGCAGGGTCGATGGATGGTTCAGGAAGCTGCAGCTCGTGTCGGCAGCGGCCTACAGCCTCGGCCACGGCGGGAACGACGCGCAGAAGACGATGGGCATCATCGCGGGAGTGCTGCTGGCCGGGGGCTATATCACCGAGTTCCGAATCGACCTGTGGGTCGTGCTGGCCGCGCACGCCGCCATTGCTCTTGGTACGCTGTCAGGCGGATGGCGGATCATTCACACGATGGGATCCAAGATCACGAAGCTGACGCCGGTCGGAGGCTTCGCCGCGGAAACAGCCGGAGCGATTTCGCTGTTCACGGCCACCAACCTGGGAATCCCCGTCAGCACGACGCACACGATTACCGGCGCGATCATGGGTGTGGGTTCCATCAGACGGTTGTCCGCGGTCCGGTGGGGTATCGCCGGGCGCATCATCTGGGCGTGGGTGCTCACCATCCCGGCGTCCGCTGCGATTGCCGCCCTCATCTGGTGGGGCGTCGCGACGACCATTGCTCCGTAACAGTTAATCAATTATCAGTTACCAATGATCAGTGCTTTTGATTGAGAAACTGATAACTGATAACTCCTCAGTCGCCAGGAAGGTCCACCGTCAGCACGGCGCCACGCTGCGGCCCATTGGACGCATTGACCTTGCCGCCGTGCAGCTCTACGAGGTGCTTGACGATCGCCAGGCCGAGCCCGGTCCCCCCGGGATCGCGCGCGCGTGCCTTGTCCACCCGGTAAAAGCGCTCGAAGACGCGCGGCAGGTCGGCCTCCGGTATACCCGGACCCTCGTCGGTGACCGTCAGAATGACCCGCTCGCCCTGGCGCTTCGAGGCCATGACGATCCGGCTGCCCTCCGGTGAGTAGTTGCTCGCATTCTCGAGAAGATTGCGAAGCGCATCATGCAGCTTGACCGGGTCTCCAGACAGCGTAGCGGCCTCGTGTGCGATGTCGTGCACGATGGTTTGGCCGCGGGCTTCTATCGCGCTGGCCAGGTCGCTTTCAACGCCCGAAAAAATCGCTTCAACCTGACAGGTGACCCGCTCGAGTGTTTCCTGCCCTGCATCCAGGCGCGCCAGGCGCAACAGGTCCCGCACCAGCCGTTCCATGCGGTGGGTATGCCGCGCGATCGTGTCGAGAAAATGCTTCGCCTGCTCGGGGTCCGCGACGCCATCCGTCAGGGCCTCGACATATCCGCGCACCGCCGTCAGCGGTGTACGCAGCTCGTGCGA
>JACDCA010000181.1 GCA_013694635.1 Acidobacteriota bacterium
TAACGCTGGTGGCCACAGCAGATCGATCCGTTTCGTGGATCAGGACGGGACGCGATTACGCATTCTGGCCTACCGGACAATCGGCGAAGGCCTGACGGCGTTGACGTCCGGCACGGGGTCGGTCGCGAGTCCGGAAGTCGGTGCGTTGGGGTACTACTATTCCGGTCGAATGATCGATGCGGCGGGCCTCGTGAGTCCGGAAGCGATTCGATTCCTACCCGTGCCTGAAGACCAGCGGATGGGGCCCGCGGCAGGCGCCATCTCCGAAGATCTCGTGCGGTCGACATTCCCGGACTGGGTCGTGACGTTGCCGATCTTCGCGCAGAACAGCCTCCTTCAGTCCGCGTGGTTCGGCAAGTACTACGAACTGAAACACACGGTGCCGTTGCCGAGAATCTGCTTCGACTCTGTCGAAGTGCTCGTGTTCAAACGAAGGCCGCCACGAATTCAGGAGTGACCGTTCTCACCGCTTGAACGCAGACTTCACGTCGAGTCCGAACTCCGGCTTCTCACGCGGGCCGGTGACTTTGATCGGCAACTTCGAGCCACCACCACGCCGGCGAAAGAACGGCTGCGCCAGCCTGGCGGCAATCGATCTCCATCCAGTCGTGGTTTCCGCCAGAGAGGCGTCGAGCAGCAGGTGCCCGCGGAAGTCGAGCGCCTCGCGCCGGAGGTCGTAGGTCCCCGCGAGCTGGACGATCGCGCCGGGCACGCCAAACGAGAGATCCGCGAACCTCAGCGTACCGTCACGCAAACTGAACTTGCCGGAAAGTCTCGAGACCACGCTGGGGCCTTCCGCCTCCGGCTGTCCCTGCCCACGGCGGCTCAGGGTGTCGATGCGCCGCTGGATGTCCATGTTCGCGAACCGCGCCTGGTCGAGCCTGAATGTGCCCGACAACTCGAGCTTGTCCAGGATGTCGCGATCGCCCGCGGGCAGGAGAAACGTCGTCGCGAGGTGCATCCGTCCCGTCATCACCGGCCGCGCGCTCTTCATCCCGAGCTTCAGGACGTCCTCGATCCGCCCGTTATCGATCTTCGCCTCGAGTTCGACCTTCCGGCCCTTGACGTCCTCCGTTCGGACGACGGCGCCGCGCGCCAGGATAAACGTCTCGAGGACGCGCGCTTCGACCTTTTCGAGAAAGGTGTCGCCGTTGGTGCCGTCGACGATCGCCTGGAAGCGGGTCTTCAGTGAGACGGGCTGCCCGGCGATGTCAACGGAGAAGTCCGGCGTGTCGGTTTCGCCGTTCACCTCGATCCGCTCGAGGACGCCGGAGTACTGGCCGATCGACGACAGCCTTCCGGCAATGCCTTTGATCGTGTCGAGGTTCGCATCCTTGAAGGCGTATTCCCCGCGGATCGGTGTCTGCCGCGGTTCGCCGCTACGCCACGGGCCGAACGTGCCGTGCGTCGTGATCTGTCCCAGCGGCTTCGGGTTGGTCAACTGGGCACGAAAGGTCGCCCCCACGCCGTCGCCGACGCCCTGCATCTCGAGATCGTGGATCTCGAACACCCGCGGAAGCTTCCCCTTGTCGCGGGAAACGATCTCGAGCCGCGCCGCGCGGGCGACGATGCGATCGATGATCAGGCGCGGAGTTTTCGCAGGCGGAGGGCCGGGAGCCTCGCTGCGCTCCGGGGCCAGCGCCGTCGGCGACGCGGCCGGCGATGGCTGCGGAACACTTGCAGCGACCCGCGGGGCCTTCACGCCGCGGGGAGGAACGCTGATCTCCAGGCCATCAAGGTGAATCGTCCTCAGATGCAGCGGAGAGCGGACCAGCCCGAGCAGGCCCGCGGTCGCCGAGTAGGATTTGATTCTGATGAGCGGAGGAACATCCGTGCGGCCGTTGTGCCGAAGGATGAAGCCCTCGCCCGCGACCTCAGGTCGCGGAAACAACCCCGCCCGGAAGGAGGTCAGCTCGAGATCGCTCTGAAAGCGTGCTTCGAGCGCGGCCACCGCCTTGTGACGCACGTAGGGGGTCAGTCGCGTCGCCGCCGAGAACAGGAGTGCGCAGAAGATGACGACGAGGATCAGGAGAAAGACGGCGACCCGCCGCCGGGTGACTCTCATGCACCCTGGATTGTTTCACGCCGCGTCGAGCATGCGGGTCAATGCCGGCAAATCTGTTTTCGCGTTGTGACGACGATCGACCGGGATGCGGCTCACGCTCACCACGTCGTCAAGGCGGGCCCACGCGAGTCGGCTGAGCAGCAACTCGCGTAGCGCCACACCGTCTCGCTCTCCTTCGATCACCAGTACCCGGTGGCCCCGGTACTGAACCAGGGCGCTCCGCCGCACGCCCGCCACCTCGCTCGCCGCGCACTCGACGGCGAACGGATGCAGAACCCCGGCACTGTCTTCCACTTTCGCGGAACAACGGCCGAGCAGCCATAACCGGCCCTGGCTGTCGAAGTACCCGGAATCGCCGGTCCGGTGCCAGACACGATTCCCGACCGGGATCTTGGTGTCTTCGTTCCCAACGTCATCGAGATAACTACGCACGACGTGATGGCCACTGACGACGATCTCACCCCTTAGAATTCGCGCTTGAATGGATGGTGCTGGCTTTCCGGCCAGAAGCCCCGCACCCCGCCGCATGGCGTGCCGGTCCGCCGCGCTGATGTCACGACGGTCGATCGCCGCGATCGGCTCCGCCTCCGTCGATCCGTAGAGGGCGACGACGGCCGCACGTGGGGCGGCCGCTGCGATGGCATCGAGCGTGCGCGGGAAGATGGGAGCACCCCCCGTAAAGATTCTTTCGAAACTATCAAGTCGCCCGCCCAGCGCAACCGCATGGTCGGCCAATCGACCGAGCAGCGCCGGCGACGCAACGATGCGCGTGGGCCGCTCGGTTCGAACCTGCTCGAGGACCGGCGCCGGATCGATCGAGCCCGGCGTCCTGAGGTTTGCAGCCGGAATGACGCTGGTGACACCGGCGGCAAGATTGGCGAGCAGAAAGATCGGCAGGGTGGTGAGGTCCGTCTCCCCGGCTTTGAGCGCAAGGCTTTCCACGAGCGCCCGGTGCTGCGCCACCAGAAAACCGTGTGAGCGCACGACCGCCTTCGGTTCGCCGGTTGTGCCGCTGGTGAACGTGATGATGGCGGGCGTGTCGGGGTCGCACGGTTCGACACCGCGTCCCTCAGCAACTCGACGCAGCCAGACAGAGCGGCGGGCCTGGGTGCCCTGGCCGATGGCCACCTTGATGCGGACGGCCCGGACCGCCGCGGACGTGAGGCGCAGCAGGTGCGCCCGCGGGACGGCCACGAACGCATCCGGCCGCACCCGTGCGATGCACGCGGCAAGATTGGATGCGCCCGCGGAGGGATCCACGAACACCGCCGTGACACCGAGCCGGAACATGCCGATGACGGTGGCATAGAGGTCGATCGACATCGGGCTGAAGACGAGCGCCCGCATCCCGCGCGAGAGACCGGCCTGCGCGAGCTCGCCGGCCGCGCAGGAGGCAGCCCGGTCGAGTGCCGCGAAACTGATCCGGCGGCCGCGGTCAACAATCGCGGTGCGATCGCCGAATGCCGAGGCGTTCTGTTCGAGAATCAGGGCGATATTCATGCCGGAGGTCGTGCAGCCCTGAAGGGCTGGACTACGGGTGTTGGGGCCCGGGTGCGATCAGAATCAAGTCGACGGGAAAAGAGCGCGTAGTGTCGGATCGTGCGCGCGTAACGGCGGCTGATGGTTCGGGAGGCATTCGCTTCGTGCATCAGCGCATGAATGGCGCGGCGAAATCCCCTCTGACTGGCGCGACGTTGAACGAGATCCATGAGAGCGCCGCCGAGACCCATTCCGGATGCCGACGGGTCAACGGCAATGGTCTTCAGGACTACCGTGTGTGACGCGAGCCCCCGCTGCATCTGGAGCAGGTCCGGCAGCGCGAACATGTATCCGACAAGCGTGGCGCCCCTCTCCGCGAGCAGGATGAGCTCCGGCTGCACGAAGGGGAGC
>JACDCA010000184.1 GCA_013694635.1 Acidobacteriota bacterium
GTTCTATAAGACGGCGGCGGTCTGGGCGGCACTCGGGTACGAGGCGTCGCTCCCGTATGCCTGCCGCGGATGCCAGCACCTGAAGGCATTCGGTCAGCTGCGATCCGGCGTTGACGGTGGAGCAGGCCACGAGCGATCTGATGGCAGTCCGCGCCGACCTGGCACAACAGTGGCCGGCAGAATACGACCAGAGAGAGGACATCGGCATCGTGGCGCTGCAGGACGTGATCTCGGGTCCCGTGAAAGAGCCGCTCTACGTGCTGCTGGCTGCGGTGGGATTCGTGCTGCTGATCGCCTGCGCGAACGTCGCGAACCTGCTGCTCGCGAGAGGGATGAGCCGCTCTCGCGAAATGGCGGTGCGGGCGGCCCTCGGGGCGGGGCGCGGCCGGCTGATTCGCCAGCTGGTCACCGAAGGCCTGCTGCTCTGGACGGCGGGGGGGATCGCCGGGATCGCCGTCGGCGCGTTTCTCCTGCAGACTCTGGCGGATCTGGCGCCCGTGGAGCTCCCGCGAGCCGCCGCCATCGGCATCGACGGATGGGTCCTCGGCTTCTGCGGCGGGCTTTCCATCGTCACCGGTCTCCTGTTCGGGCTCCTCCCAGCCTTGAACACGCCGCTGCGTTTGACCAACGCCCTCGCTTCGGACGCGCGCGGCAGCGTCGGGACATCATCCCGGCGCGCGCGACAGGCATTGGTCGTCATCGACCTCGCCGTTGCGCTGGTGCTGCTCGTCGGGGCCGGCCTGATGCTGAAGAGTGTCGGCAGGCTGGTCAGCGTCGATCCGGGCTTCAAGAGCGAGCGAGTGCTCACCGCGCAGTTCTCCCTGATCGGCGAGGCGTATCGAGAGGCCGCAGCGGTTTACGCATTCGTCGAGCGCATCGTCGACCGCGTGCGGGCGCTGCCGGGCGTGGAGGTGGCGGCAGCGGCCGGCCAGATACCAATGGGAGGCAACGGCGATCGCTACGGGTTCCACATCGAGGGGATGGAACCCGCTAACCCGGCGGAAGCGCCTTCGCCGGAACGATACTCGGTAACTCCCGACTACTTTCGCGTCCTGCAGATCCCGCTGCGCCGAGGGCGGCTGTTCACGGACGCCGACCATACCACCGCCGCCCCGGTGATAGTGATCTCCGAGACGGCGGCCAGAACCCTCTTCCGCGGGCAGGACCCGATCGGACGGAGAGTTCGCATCGGCGATCCCACGGGCACCATGTGGCGGACCATCGTCGGCGTCGTCGGCGACGTGCGCCACACGGACCTCGCCGAGGCGGTCTGGCCGCAGATGTACCTGCCGCAGTCCCAGATGACCGACTCGTATCTGGTGCTGGCGATCAGAACGTCCACGAGCGATCCGGCGGCGCTGGCACCTGCCGTTCGCTCGATCCTGAAGGACGCCGATCCGACCGTCCCTCTGTATGACGTCGCAACCCTCGACCAGCTGCTGGCAAAGTCGGTGGCGCGCCGCCGCTTCGTGATGATGCTTCTCGTGGGGTTTGCCGCGGTCTCGCTCCTGCTCGCAGCGGTCGGACTCTACGGTGTCATCTCGTACACCGTCGCCCAGAGGACGAGGGAGGTCGGCGTCCGCATTGCGCTCGGCGCCGGCCGCGGCAACATCTTCCGGCTCGTCCTCGGCTCGGGAGCGATCACGCTGATCACCGGGGTCGCCGCCGGACTCGGCGCCGCGCTGCTCGTCATGCGGTTCGTCCAGGGGCAGCTGTTTCAGGTCGAAGCGCTCGATCCGTCCGCGATCGGGGCCGCGGTCATGATCCTCGGCGTGGTGGCGACCGCCGCGCACCTGCTCCCGATCAGGCGCGCCCTGCGGATCGACCCGACGATCGCGCTCCGGCAGGACTGACATGCGTGCGTTTCTCGTCCGCCTCGCATCCCTGTTTCGACGGCGTCGGCTCGACGTGGAGCTCGACGACGAGGTGCAGTTCCATATCGAGATGCTGTCGCAGGAGCACATGCGCCGCGGCCTGTCCGCAGCCGATGCGCGCACCGCTGCGCTTCGTAGTTTCGGAGGAGTCATCCAGATGAAGGAGAGCTATCGCGAGCAGCGCGGGCTGCCATCCGTCGACATGTTCCTTCAGGACGCGCGCTACGGCATCCGGGCGCTGCTCCGCACGCCCGGGTTCACCGCTGCGGCATTGCTCACGCTGGCGCTCGGCATCGGCGCAAACAGCGCGATCTTTACCGTCGTCAACGCCGTACTGTTGCGTCCGCTCGACTATACGGATCCCGAGCAGATCGTGCAGATGCACAGACGCAGCGGGGGCCTGTGGGGAGGGCAGACCGGACGCCGCTACATGTTCTTTCGGGATCAGATGAAGTCGTTCGACGCGCTGGCGGCGTGGCGGGGCACGGCATTCAATCTGGCGTCTGGCGACACGGCGGAGTTCGTGCCGGCTCTCGCGGTATCGAAGGAGTACTTCACCGTCTTTGGCGGGGCGCCGCTCATCGGCCGCGCCTTCAACGCGGACGAGGACCGCGAAAACGGACCGGACGCTGTGATCCTTCGATATCCGACCTGGCAACGGATGTTCGGCGGCGACCGGTCGGTAGTTGGGAGATCGATTTCATTGGGCGATCGTTCCTTCCCCGTCGTCGGCGTGATGCCGCAGGGATTCGACTCCATCCACAACGCCGAGATCTACGTGCCACTCAAACCGAGCACGAAGGGACCTGGCGGAGGCACGAATTACACCGTTGCCGGCCGGCTGCGCGGGGGGGTCTCGGTCGCGCAGGCAAACGCGGAATCCGGGTCTGTTTTCGAGGCCTACAAGGCGTCGCTGCCGAATGCCACGTTCGAGGGAGAGTTTTCGCCGCTCTTCGTCTCGTACCAGGAGGGCCTGTCGCGGCCTGTCAAGCCGGCGCTGCTGCTGATGGCCGGCGCGGTGGGCCTGTTGCTTCTCATTGCGTGCGCCAACACCGCCAACCTCCTCCTCGCCCGCGCGTCCGGACGCGGTCGCGAGATTTCGGTGCGGGCGGCACTCGGCGCCGGCCGTGGACGCATCGTCCGGCAGCTCCTGACCGAGTCGGTCATCCTGTTCGTCGGTGGCGGCCTCCTCGGTGTCGCGCTTGCGTACTGGGCGGTACCCGCGATGCTGGCTGTCACGCCGGCGGGGTATTTGCCGCTCGACAACGTCCAGGTCGATGCGGCGGTACTGCTGGCGACGCTGACGCTCTCTGTCATCACCGGGATCGTGTTTGGCCTGGCGCCCGCGTTGAGCCTCTCCAGGCAGGACCTGGTCGAAGCATTCAAGGACGATGGGACTCGTACGACGGCGAGTCGTCGATCCGGGTGGTTGACGCGTTCGCTGGTGATCGGCCAAGTCGCCCTGTGCATGCTGCTGCTCGTTGGCGCAGGACTTCTGATTCAGACGTTCGTGAAGCTCCGTGCGGTCGACCCCGGGTTCGACATCCATAACGTGCTGACCGCGCGGATGTCACTGCTGGGTGATCGGTACGCCACGTCGGCGGACGTCAACCGCCTGTACGACCTGGGCCTCGAACGCCTTCGGAACATCCCGGGTGTCCGCGCCGCGGCCGTCGTGAACGGGGTCCCGATCGAGCGCGGCCTGAATCTGAATTTCGACTACCTCGAGACACCGGACGTGGAAGCAGAGCTGACCGACTGGCGGTATGCCACGCCGGATTATTTCGAGACGATGGGCGTAGAGATCATCGAAGGGCGCGGCTTCGAGGACGGGGATCGTGCGGGCGCACCGCGCATCGCCGTGGTGAGCGAGGGATTCGCGACGCGTCTGCTGAAAGGGAACGCGATCGGCCGCCGGATCCAGGTATTCTCCGCCGACGGCGCCATTGAAATCGTGGGCGTTGCCAAGGAGATCAGCGGACCCACGCTCGGCCGGGTCGGCCCCCCCGTGATCTACGTGCCAGTTGCGCAGGCGAGCGACGCCGCGATCCGCACGTCACATCAGTACTTCCAGGTGAGCTGGGTGATTCGCGCGGCCGGTCTGTCT
>JACDCA010000203.1 GCA_013694635.1 Acidobacteriota bacterium
GAGAAGTTCAGCCGATAGATCTTCACGCATAGTCGTTTCTCACAGGGACATCCCACACGAGCTAAGGAGATCAGGAGTCGAGCTCCTGATCTCCTGATCTCCTGTTCCTAGACACGGACTTTTCCTAATTTGTTCGACAATACCGTCTCGGCCGCCAGCAGCAGCATCCCGGCAAACAGCAGATACCACCATACACGCTGGGTCCGTTCGCGCTCCTCATTAGTGTAGGTGGCGTTGGCACCGGAGGCCGCCGACCCGCCCGCTTTTCCGGTGGCGCCCGCCGTCACCTCCTGCGGGTCAACGGGCGTCATGTCGGATTCCTTCAGATCCACATTGGACGCCACTGTCAGCGGCGCAGGATCCCTTTCCCCCGAGCGCACCTCGTAAAACCCCTGCTCGCGCAGCTCGACAACACCGCCGGAGCGATCGGCCATCGGAATGCGTTCCCCAGCCGGACTCAGCACCACAGCGTCATCGGTCTTGCCCGCCGTAGCTTCAGCGAACGCGGGACTGGAGGCGGGAAGCACATCCCCCACCGTCATGGACGATGGCCTCTCCGTATAGGACGCAAGATTGGCGGCCACACGATGAATGAACGGAAGAAACACCGGCTTGAGCGCGAGATCGTTCCAGCCGACGTCGAGGGCCGTCGTCCACAGGATCACTTTGCCGCGGCCGGTCCGCCGCTCCAGCAGCGCGGGCGCCCCGTCGTCGAATCTCGCGAGCACCTGCGCATCGGTGTGCGGCGTAACTGCGCGATACGTGTAGACCCGGGCGGACGAGAAATCGCCGCTGCGCGGCGCCCGGAAGGACTCGAAGATGGAATGGCCGTACTCCAGTACGCCGAGGCGCCCCGCGGTGCCACGCGTCCGGTCGATCGGCTGACCCAGCTGCGCCGGCAGGATGTCGGAGGCGCCAGGCCAGGACGCGCGTGGCCCGAGCGCAAGAAACAGCCCGCCGCCGTTTTCAACGAACGTTGCCAGTCGCTCCGCCGCGGCGGGCGAGACCGCGAGATCGTTGAGGATCACGACTGAGGCGCCGGTTGGATCGGCGTCCGCACCCTGCTGGACGACGTCGAAGGATGGCGTCTCGCCGAGGGCCAGCGCACGGGCCATGTAGAGGCTCGATTCCCGCGCGCCGCCCGCAATCACCACCTTGACGCGATCGCGCGGCGAGACGACGAAGTGATAGGCGTTGTCGCGCGCCAATCTGTCGTCACCGGCCCGTACCGTGCCGCGCGTGAATCTGGACGCCGGGCTGAACGGATCGAAACTGGCGGAACCCGACCCCCCCGCCTCGAGCTTCAACGTGCGGGTCTGGATCGCGCGCCCGTCCACTTCGAGCGTGAGATCGACGGAAGCCGGCGACGTGCTACGGTTGATCGCACCCGACGTCACCGTGATCCGTTCCCGGTCGTTGAACGTCGAGCGCAGCAGCACGGCGGGAGCTACCGAGACGTTTGAGACCTGGTCTGTCGCCACCGACGCCGGGATCATCGCGGCGCCATCCGGCAATCGCACCCCTTCGGCTCCCAGCCATCCCGCGCGCTGAAAGTCCGAGATGAGCAGCACTTCCCGATTCGTCAGCGCCGATTCGCTGAGGATGCTGCCGGCCAGTTTCAGCGCCGGTCCGAACTTCGTGGCCGCGGCGCTGACTTTTCCGGCGGAGATTGCGCTTGTCAGACGTCCTTTGTCAGACGCCGACCGGAGCGCCACTTCGGCGCCGCTGTCGAAGAACACGATCGAGGCACGATCCGACGCGCCCAGCTCGCTCACACGGTCCCGCGCCAGCGCCACGGCACGCGCCCAGCGGTCGCCGTACCCGATGCTGTACGAACGGTCGATCAGGATGACGACTTCCTTTGCGCCTCCGGAGGCGGCCGCCGTGATGGACGCCGTGCGGAGGAACGGCCGCGCAAAGGCGGCGACAATGAGCGCGAGCGCGGCAAGCCGGAGCAGCAGCAGCGGCCAGTTGCGGATGTGGCGGCGCCGCACGGACTGATACGGGATCCGCCGCAGGAACATCAGCGAGGGAAACTCAACGACGTTCTTCTTTTCGCGCTGGATCATGTGGATGATCACCGGCACCGCAAGGCCGGCGAGCGCCACGAGGAAGAGGGGGGTCAGCAGGCCCATGTCACCGCGCCTTCATCAGTTTCTCGCGCATCGACAGATACGAGAACAGCGCGTGATCGAGCGGCGCCGAGGTGTTCAGCATGCGGTAGTCGATCCGCCCGCCGGAGCAGCGCTCGGCGATCGCGGCGACGTGCGCCTGGATCATGCGGCGGTACTCCTCCCGAAGACCCTCGGGTACGACTGGTATCTGCTCACCGCTCTCGAGATCTTCGAAGCTCGAGGCCTCGTCGAAGTTGAATTCGAGCTCCGCCTCGTCGAGGACGTGAAACACGATCACCTCGCTGCCCCGGAAGCGCAGCGGGCTGATCGCCTCGAGGATTGCGTCCGGCTCCTCGTAGAGGTCGGAGATCACTACGAGCAGCCCGCGGCGTCCGAAATGCTCCGCCATCTTGTGCAGCGGCGCCTTGAGGTTCCCGGGGCGCGACGGTTTGAGCCGGTCGAGCACGTGCAGCACGGTTTCCATGTGCTTCGCGGACGGTGGCACGTGGTCGACAATGTCGCTGTCGAATGCGATCAGGCCGACGCGGTCGCGCTGCCTGTGGACAAGATAGGTGAGGCACGCGGCGAGCATCTTGGCGTAATCGAGCTTCGACACGCCGCGCGAGCCGAACCCCATCGATTTCGAAACGTCTATCAGGACGGAGAAGTTGGCGTTCGAGTCTGCCTCGTACTCCTTTATGTAATACCTGTCTGTGCGCGCGTACAGCCGCCAGTCCACGCGGCGGATGTCGTCGCCGGCGACGTAGCCGCGGTGCTCCGCGAAGTCCACCGACGCGCCGAACACGCTCGTCCGGTGGAGCCCGTTGATGAACCCGTCCACCACCGAGCGCGCCACGAGCTCGAGGTTCCCGATCCGTGCGAGGACCTTCGGATCCACGAACCGTGCGCCGGGTATGGAAGTTGTCGAGATCATGGGTCTTGGAACAGGAGATCAGGAGATCACGAGATCAAAGGCTCCTGAACTTCTGATCTCTTGTGAGTTACATGCCGCTTCGAGGTACTGCCACTGATTCCACCAGGCGGTCGATTAACGTGTCGCTGTTGATTCCTTCTGATTGCGCGTGGAAGTTCGTCAGCACGCGATGCCGCAAGACCGGGTGTGCCAGCGCACGGATGTCTTCGTAGCTCACGTGATACCGGCCGCTCGTCAGCGCGCGGGCCTTCGCGCCGAGGACGAGATACTGCGCCGCGCGGACGCTGGCGCCGAACGCTACCCACTTCTTGACCGACTCAGGACAGGTCGGCGACTTCGGGCGGCTCGCGCGCGCGAGGCTCAGCGCGTAGCGCATCACCGGCTCGGCGACCGGAACACGGCGCACCAGCCGCTGGAACGCGACGAGATCGGCGCCGGTCACGGGACGCTCGAACTCCGGCTCGAGCACCGACGTCGTCGTTCGCACGACCTCGAACTCCTCTTCTTCGGGCGGATGCTCGATGACGATGTGGAACATGAAGCGATCGAGCTGGGCTTCCGGCAGCGGATACGTTCCCTCGAGCTCGATCGGGTTCTGGGTGGCGAAGACGTAAAACGGCTCCTCGAGTTTGTACGTCCGCCCCTGGATCGTCACGCGGTGCTCCTGCATCGCCTCGAGCAGCGCTGACTGCGTCTTGGGCGGCGTGCGGTTGATCTCGTCCGCGAGCACGATGTTCGCGAAGATCGGTCCCGGCGCGAACACCATCTGCCGTCGTCCGGTGGTCGAGTCTTCCTGGATGATGTCGGTACCGGTGATGTCGGACGGCATCAGGTCCGGGGTGAACTGGATCCGGTTGAACTTCAGGTCGAGGACGCGTGCCAGCGTGTGAATCAAAAGCGTCTTCGCGAGACCGGGGACTCCGACGACGAGGCTGTTGCCGCCCACGAAGAGCGTCAGCAGCACCTCGTCGACTGTCTGTTGCTGGCCGATGATCAATTTCCGCAGTTCGTCGACGATGCGCGTCCGGCCCGCATTCATCCGGTCCGCGAGCGCGACATCGTCGGGCGACTCCAGGTCGATCGTTTTCGTAGTGACTTGAGTCAAGCGCTGGTTCCTTCCGTTGGTTCACAAGAGATCAGGAGTAGATAACAGGAGGTCAAGAGATCAAGAGACTCTTAGGTTTTCTGTCTTTCAAAAGAGAGTTCCTGGCCTCCTGATCTCCTGTTATCTAGTCAGCCCGTAGATCCAGTAATTCACCCCGAACTTATATGCCTCGTTCGAGAAATCGATCGGGTCGGTGCCGGTGTCCGAATACTCCCAGTACTCCCCCAGGTCGTTGTCGCGATTGGCGAGGGCGAGGATCCGTTTCGCCGGATCGTTGTCTTCGAACATCGCCCAGTAGGTGGGCATCCCGTTGTACGACGTGAGGAAGTTCAGGTCCTTGATGTCGAAGAATGAATGAAAGATCGCGTGCGTCACGTCGATCTGAATGAAGCGTCCTTCAGGCATCACGCGCTTCATCTGTTCCTCGAGGTTGAACCAGTCGTTCGCGCGGAAGTCGTCGAACACGATGAAGCCCCCCTTCAGCAGGTAGGTGCGGAGGCCGACGGCCTCTGCATCGCTGAGCGTCCAGAACCCCGGCTCCGACATATACGAGATCGGGTGATTCATCAGCTCGGGATCATCGAGCGAGAAGATGTTCGACCCGTCCACGTGCGGCGCGGTGGACGTCAGGTTGTGGATGATCTTCATCAGGTGGATGTCGGCGGTCGGGTAATCGTGCGCCCAGGGCAGTTCGCG
>JACDCA010000232.1 GCA_013694635.1 Acidobacteriota bacterium
GTACACGTCCGGGAGCTCGAAGGCGATCGTCACCGGCTCACCCGGCTTGAGTGGCTCGGGTTTTTCGAAGCTGTTGCGGAACTTCGCCCGGAACGGCTCGCCGCGCACCAGCTGCTGATACCCGCCCATCCTCACCGCATTCGACGCGACCGCCGTGCCCGTGGGCACGGCAGGGGTCGGATAGTCGTTCGGATACACGTCGATCACTTTCACGACGAAGTCCGAATCCGTGCCGGTCGACGACACCCGCAGGTTCACTTTCATCGGACCGGCAATGACGACGTCCCGGTCGAGCGGCTCGGTGCGGTAAGTCAGGACGTCGGTACGCGTGGACGCGAAGCGTTGATCCTCCGTCATGTAGTCCGAGGTCATCGCCGCACCGACATAGCCGATGTATGGCACCGGCCTCTGCGGGTCGCTCACGTATTCGTCGAACGCGCTCTGCTCCTTGGGCTCGGTCGTCGATAGCCGCCCGCTACCATCGAGGTACATCGTCATCGGTCGGAGCGCCTTGGGAGGCCAGGCCGCGTGCTTCCGCCACTCGTTGATCCCGGTGAGAAACATCCAGGCTTCCGGCAGGTCCGCGCCTTTGTCCTTCAGATGCTTCATGAAGAAGGGGAACTGGATGTGCTCGCGGAAAAACTCCCCTGTGTTGGTGGCGAAGCTGACGTTGCCAAGCCGGTTGCCGGGGCCGCGTCCCCACCCGCCATGCGACCACGGCCCCATCACGAGCCCGTTCGGCGTCGACGGATTCTTCTGCTCCACCGCGCGATAGACGAGCAGCGGACCGACCGGGTCCTCCGCGTCGAACCATCCGCCGACGTTCAGCACCGCGCATTTCACCCCGTCCATGAACCGCCACACTGACCGCTTCTTCCAGAAGTCGTCATACGTCGTGTGGTCGACGATCTCCTGCCAGTACGTGGCCTTGCCGCCGAACAACTCCGCGTTGGCGCGTGCAAGGGGCGGGATGCGAAGCAGGAACTCGTACATGTCTGGCGTGCCGGGATCGAACCGCAACGCCGGCCGCGGCGGCTCGGGCGTCTCGCCTCTCGGCACAAAGCCGGAATAGAATCCGAAGTTAGCGCCCAGCATGAACGCGCCGTTGTGGTACACATCGTCGCCCATGTAGTAGTCGGCCGTGGGCGCCTGCGGCGAAGCGGCTTTCAGCGCCGGATGCGAGTTGATGATGCTTGCCGCGACGTGGAAGCCGGGCTGCGACACGCCGACCATGCCGGCACGTCCGTTGTGGTTGGCGACGTTCTTGAGCAGCCACTCGATCGTGTCGTAGGCATCGGTGCTCTCGTCGATGTCCTTGTTGCTCTTCTTGTCGGGGATGAACGGACGGACCTGCTGAAATTCTCCCTCTGACATGTACCGGCCACGTGCGTCCTGATAGACGAAGATGAACCCTTCCTTCTGGAAGTGGTCCGACGGCCCCACGGAAGCGCGGTACTGGTCGATGCCATACGGTCCGACGCTGTACGGCGTTCGCGTGATCAGGAACGGATGCTTCTGCGCCGTATCCTTCGGTGTGTAAACGGACGTGAACAGCTTCACGCCATCCCGCATCGGCACCATGAACTCGTACTTGGTGTAGCGGGCCCGGACTTCGTCTGCGCCCGACGGCGCCGACGGCTGCTGCCCCGAAATCGCCGCGGTTACCGTCAGCACAAGGGCCGTCGAGGAGAGCAGTTGGGATTTCATATTCCTCCGCTTGGTTTCTGACGGAACCACCAAAGAAAGATCAGCAGGTGGCTGACGATCACCACCGGGATGATAAAGGTAGGAACGAGACTGAGGGGCAGCGACGTGAAGCCTCCCTGGACGAGCGGGTCGGGCCGCGCCAGCCGCGTCATCACCGCCATCATCAGCAGCACGTCGAGCACACCCACCACGTTCCACGCCAGAATCGCCATCCTCGAGCGCTCATCGCCCGGGCGATAAACCACCAGAATGACAACCGCGCCGATAGCGATGATGATCGGCCCCCATCCCGCGAGGACGGCGATGTCGCGGGCGATCAGCCCCTGGCGCGACAGCCACAGGAAATAGACGCCGAAGAATCGCACGAGGTGAACGCCGACCAGCGTGCGGATCCCCGATGCCCACGCCCGCGCCCGGAGGTCACCGCTGACCGCGAGCAACGCGATCAGTGTCAGTGTGATCACGGCGCTCAAACCGGGCATCGGCAGCGCGGTGTTTCGCAGCAGTCCCGAGAAGCCGACGAGCACCGCGGCAAAGAGCCAGCACAGAACAAAGATGATCATCGCGGCGATTCTATAGGGTCCGCGCGCTACAATCCGCGCCGGAGGGACTGATGCGCGTAGCCACGGTGTGCCTGTTGTTCACCTTTGCGGTCGTCGGCCGCGCCGTCGCACAGGAGCCGTTGCGGGTGGGACCGGTCACCGCGGCCCCTGGCACTGTCGCGTCCGGGACGCTCGAGGTGCCGCCGCGCGGGGGCGACCAGGGGACGACGCTGCCGGTGACCGTTGTCAACGGCTCGAAACCCGGACCGGTCCTGGCGCTTGTCGCCGGCGTGCATGGACAGGAGTACACCCCCGTGCTCGCGCTGCAGCGGCTGCGGACGGCGATCGATCCCGCGTCGCTGTCAGGGGCCGTGATCATGGTGCACGTCGCCAACATGCCGTCGTACCTCGCGCGCACGATTTACTACTCACCCGCGGACGGCAAGAACCTGAACCGCGTGTTCCCGGGCCGCGCCGACGGCACGCTCTCCGAGCGGATCGCGGACGTCATTACGCGCGAGGTGATCGACCGCGCGACGCACGTCGTGGACCTTCACTGCGGTGACGGCAACGAATCGCTGCGTCCGTATACCTACTGGATTACCACCGGACCGCCCGACGTCGCCGAAGCGGGACGTCAGATGGCCCTCGCCTTCGGCATGGATCGCATCGTCGTCGATCGCGAGCGGCCGGTCGATCCGAAGGCATCCGTCTATCTCTCGAACACGGGTGTAACCCGAGGCAAACCCGCGCTGACGATCGAATCGGGTGGCATGGCGCAGACAGACAACGAGTCGATTGCGCGAATCGAGCGTGGCGTCGCCGGGCTGCTGCGACATCTGAAGATGAGGGCGGATGGACCTGCGCCGGTGACCAAACCGGTCCTCTTCGACCGGAGCGAGGTGGTGCGCAGCAACTTCACCGGCATCTTCTACGGCGCCGTCGAGAAAGGGCAAACGGTCGCGGCGGGTGCCGTGATCGGGCGCGTCACCGACTTTCACGGCAAGGTGCTCGAGGAGTTCAAGGCACCATTTGCCGGCGAAGTCCTCTACATCATCGGCACACCGGCCATGAACAAGGGCGAGCCGGTCGTCTTTATCGCCGCGACAAGGTAGAGGCCGGCTGAAGCTTCGGCCCTCTCCCCATCACCAACCAGACGCTGACGAGAATGAGCGCGGACCCGATGGCGGCGCGGGCGTTCATGGTTTCATCGAGGACCCAGGCGCCGAGCAGGACGGCGATGGGTGGCTCCACGAGTCCCATGATGAGCAGGTTGACCGCCCCGACACGCGGCAGAAGCCAGTAGTTGAGCCAGGCCGCCACCACCGAACCAAGCAGCGCGAGATACGTGGCCGAGACCAGCGCCGTGGACGTCCATTTGATTTCCAGCGGATTTCCCTCGACCAGCCACGCATACGTAAACAGCGGCACGAACGCCGACAGCATCTGCCCGGTGGTAATCGCGCTGGGATGGATCCCTTGTGCGGAACGCCGGACGACGACGTAGGCGAAGGCGACGCAGACTGCGCCGAGCGTGACCGTGACGCTCCCCGTGAATGCGCGTCCGCCGAAATGCAGCTGGTCCCAGAAGATCACCGCGATCCCGGCGACGCCAAGCGCCAGACCGCCGAGCTTCCGCAGGGTCATCTTCTCGTCCGGCAGCAGGAAGTGGGCGAAGACAAGCGCAAACGCCGGCGTGATCGACTGAAGGACGGCGGTCAGCCCCGACGAGATGAATCTCGTGCCCCAGTTGAGCAGCGCGTAGTTGAATCCGAGAAGGACGACGCCTGTCCCCGCGATGACGCCCCATTGACGCCGGTGCTTTGGCAGAGGCGTACGCATCGCGAGGGTCACCGGCACCATCACGAGAATCGCGATGATGAGGCGCATGGCGGCAAACGAGACGGGAGGCACGTCGCGCACGCCAAGCTTCAGAAACAGCCAGACCGTGCTCCAGATCAGGC
>JACDCA010000252.1 GCA_013694635.1 Acidobacteriota bacterium
CGGTGTTCGTCCTCGGGTCGTCGATCGCCTTCGTGTTCGCGGCAGGGAAGCTCGGGACGCTCTGCTTCGCCCTGTCGCCGGTGGCGCTCGCGATCGTGTTCTGGTACTCGCTCGCCAAGCGATTCACGAGCTACACACAACTCTTTCTCGGCCTGGCCATGGCGGTGGCGCCGGTCGGGGGATGGCTGGCCGCTGGAGGGCGCGGCGGCTGGGAGCCGTGGCTGCTTGGTCTCGCGATCGGCACGTGGGTGGGTGGCTTCGACGTCCTCTACGCCTGCCAGGACCTCGAGTTCGACCGCGCCCACCGGTTGCGTTCCATCCCTGTCCGGTTCGGCGTCGCCCGATCGCTGTGGATCTCGCGCGGCATGCACGTCGTCACGATCGTCTGCCTTGCGGCGCTGGCGGCCGTCGCGGATCTCGGTCCCGTGTATCTCGCCGGCGTTGCCGGCGTGGCGGTGCTGCTCGTCTACGAACAGTCACTGGTCAACGAGCACGATCTGTCGCAGGTGAAACGTGCGTTCGATCTGAATGGCTATGTGGGGATCCTGTACCTGATGTCGACGGCGGCCGCCATTTATGTCCGCTGAGACCGCGCGCCGCACCGTCGCGGTCGCCGTCACGGGCGCCAGCGGTGCGATCTACGCCACGCGTACGCTGGCCGCTTTGCTCGAGCGCGGATGTCACGTCGAGCTCGTCATCTCCGACTACGGCCGGCGGCTCCTTCGCGACGAGCTGGGGGAGGCGGCAGCGGTGGACAAGCTCGCCGAGTACCTCGCATCCCAGTATGGTGACGCGATCCGCAACGGCACGTTCACGCTTTACAGCAACCGTGACCTCGGCGCGAAGATCGCCAGCGGCAGCCAGAACTGCGAAGCCATGGTGATCGTGCCCTGTTCGATGAAGTCGCTCGCCGGCATCGCCCACGGTCTCTCGCGCAACCTCGTCGAGCGCGCCGCAGACGTCATGCTCAAAGAGCGCCGGACCCTCATCATCGTCCCGCGCGAAACACCAATGAGCCTGCCGCAGCTGCGTAACATGACGCTCTGCGCCGAGGCGGGCGCGATGATCATGCCCGCCATGCCCGCGTTCTACCAGATGCCGAAGACCCTCGACGACCTCGCCGATTTCATGGCGGGGAAGATCCTCAGCGCGCTGGGGTTCCCGCACGACCTTTATCCGGCGTGGAAATGAGCCTTCGGAGGGTTCCCCTTCGATGACGACGACTCCCGACAAGACCCCGGCCCGCATTGCGGGAATGTTCGACGCGATCGCGCCCCGGTACGACCTGCTCAACCGCGTGCTGAGCGCCGGGCTCGATCAGCGCTGGCGGCAGCGCGCGGTGGACGCGCTTGCACTGTCGCCCGGGTCGCGCGTGCTGGATCTGTGCACCGGCACCGCGGACCTTGCCATCGCGATTGCGCACCGGCACGGCGATGCGTCGGTGGCGGGGGTGGATTTCTCCGGGGCGATGCTTCGCTTCGGTCAGAGAAAGATCCGGAGCGCCCAACTGGGACGCCGCATACACCTCGTGCGCGGCGACGCGGCCGTGATCCCGCTGGCGGACGCGACCTGTGACGCGGCCACGATCGCCTTCGGGATCAGGAACGTCTCGGAGCCAGAGCGCGCACTTGCGGAGCTCGCCCGCGTCCTCCGGCCCGGTGCGCGCCTCGCGATCCTCGAGTTCGGCCAGCCCCGCATCCCCGGCATTCGGACGCTGTACTCGTGGTATTTCCGCTATCTGTTACCGGCGGTGGGACGGCTCGTCTCGCACCATCAGAGCGCGTACTCATACCTGCCTGCGTCGGTTGGCGCCTTCCCTCCGCCTGCTGAGTTCGTTCGCACCGTCGAAGGTCACGGTTTTGTCTCAGTCAGAGCCGTCCCCCTGACCCTGGGCATCGTCTCTCTTTACGAGGCAACGAGAAGGCCTTCGGCCTGACGTCGTGCCCTCGCGCATGCCGCAGGCGTGCTCGTTAGCCCGTGTAACTGTTATACTGCTAAGTCCTTCATGTACTTCAATTTCGAGGAGAACCACCCGGACACTCCGCGGCTGGCGAGTTCGCTCAGCGTCCTCGAGCGCGTGCTGCTGACGACTGTCCTGTACCTGCTGGTGGTGATCGTCGCGCTCGTGGTTCCGAAGACCGAGTGGTACAAGGCGCGCGCCCTCGAACAGCAGCAGGCGTTGCAGCAGCGCGTCGAGGAAGCGGCGCAGCGGCAGCGTGACAACGCGCGATTCGTGTTCATGGCTCCACGCGTCGAAATGCGGACGCCGAAGCCACCTCCGGTGGCGGAGCTGTCTGACCTGGATCGCCGCGCAAGCGCGAAGGAGCGGGCGCGCGATCCGAAGAATGCGCTCCCGTTCGCGCGCGGCAATTCTCCGGAGCGGATCGATTCGGAGATGGCGGCCGGTCCGCGTGACGTGAAACCCGAACCGCCGCCGACGGCGCCGGCGAAGGGGGAGTCCGAAGCGTCCCCGTCGGCGGTCCCGTTGCCGGAATCATCAAACGCCGCCAACGCCCGCCAGCCGATCGCGGAGCGTCCGCAGACGCGCGGGTCGGCGACCGGCGTGCTCGCCGACGCCATCCGCAACGTCCAGAAG
>JACDCA010000257.1 GCA_013694635.1 Acidobacteriota bacterium
GCGCAGCATCGACGCGGCGCGCGCCTCGTTGAGAAGGCGGGCGCGGCTCTCGGGATCGGACTGGAGGGAGGGCGGGAGAAACTTCAGCGCGACCGGCCGGCCGAGCCTGAGGTCATCAGCCCGGTACACCTCGCCCATCCCGCCGGCACCGATGCGGTCGGTGATCCGATAATGCTGAACGGTCGTCCCAATCACGTGCGTCCGTTTGAGTATAGTAAGGTTTGAGACGTCCCTTCTTGCTGCAAGGGTCCCACCTGCTCGCGCTGCTGTTCCTGTTCGGCGCGCCGGCTCTCGCTACGTCCCAGGATGCGGACAGCATCAGCACCACGCAGAGCGCGCACCGGCGTCGTGCTGACGGTTTCTGCGCGTGACTGAGCTGGCCCGCTCGTTGACGCGGCTGCATGCGACGGCGATGGTTGCCGGCACGATCATCGGCTCGTCGATCTTCGTTCAGCCCTCGGAAATCGCAAGACATCCCGACACCCCTCTCTCGATCATGGCGGCATGGAGCGCGTGCGGCGTGCTGACCCTGTTCGGCGCGCTCGTCTGCGCGGAGCTCGCGTCAGCCTTCCGCAGGCCGGAGTGGACCACATCCTCGCCGGCAGCGACTACCCGCACCGAGATCGGCAGCATCTCGCTGATGCTCGAAACTATTGAAAGCTGGATGTGGACGACGAGTCGAGGAGAAAGATTCTCGGGGAGAACGCCGGGCGGTTACTTGGACTGTCCGCTAACCCTGTCTGACCCACCGGATCATCTCGGAGATCGACGCGGATTTGCCCTGCATCAGGAGCCCGGTCCGGAAGATCCGGCCGGCTGCCCAGACCGCCGCCACCGAGGTGAGGACCATGAGCGTCACCGAAAGCAGCACCTGCCAGAGGGGAGGGCCCGGCTGTAGAGCGATCCGGAGAAGCATGAGAAACGGAGCCGCGGTCGGCAGGAGCGACAGGACCAGCGCAACGGTCCCCTCCGGCGCCCGCAGAACGGCGCCCCATGTGAAAACCGGCACCATCATGAACAACATGACGGGGGTCATCATGTTCTGCGAGTCTTTGAGATCGTTGCAGGCCGCGCCGATCGCGATGAACATCGATCCGAAGATCAGCACCGCCATGACGAGAAAGAGAAGGAACCACGCCGCCATCACCGGCGTCACCGCCCGGGCATAGCCGTAGTAATACGCCATCCCCAGGCTGCCCGCCAGATAGATCGCGGCGAGCAGCATGGAGACGGCGACACCGCCGAGCAGCTTGCCCATCATCAGCTCGAATGGCGCAACCGAGCCGACCAGCACTTCGCTGATCCGGTTCATCTTTTCCTCGATCACGCTGTTCAACAGCTGCGGCGCGCTGGCCGTGATGACGATGAACATCAGCACCATCATGGCGGCGGGGACCCCAACGGCCCGGAACTCGTCCACTTCTTCGCCGGCTCGAACGGCGCCACTGTCGTCACGCTCGAAAAGACCGACGCTGCCGAGGGCCGCAGGTTTCGTCAGGCGCGCCACGAGCGCGGGATCCACCGCCGCCGCGCGAAACCGCTCCGACAGCACCGCCTGGTTGACGGTAACCTGCACCCAGTCAGGGAGCGCCTGGTACGTCGGGTGGTCCGAGTAGTAGCGGATCTCGCTGCTTGAGTCCGGGTCCACGATCTCAGGCGGGATCTCGACGAACGCGAAGATTTCCTTTCGCCGCACGCGGTCGGAGAGTTCGAGCCGCAGGTCGTCATTCGACCTGCCGACGGGCGATACCGCTACCGGCTCGAATCGGGCGAGTCCGTCGGTTGCGGCCGTTTGATTCCTCACCTCCGCTACCGCTTCGAGCACCCGCCCGACGAGCCCACTGCGGTCGACGTAGGCGAACCGCCGTTGGTTCGTATCGGTGGCGTCCCTGGTCATCCGCATAATGAACACGGACGCGCCCATGATCACCGGCATCAGAATCAAGGTGACGATGAATGCCTTACTCCGCACCAGCGTGGCGAACTCCGACTGGGCGACGATCAGAATTTTCGTCATGCCGCTCCTGTCTCCTGTCTCCTGTCCGCTTGCTCCTGTTCCTGAGGTCTTGCGATCCGGACGAAGATGTCCTGCAGCGATGGGCGGGTGACCTCGAACCGGTAGACGTCGGAACGCGCCGAGAGGTGCTTCAGGAATGCCTGCGGATCTCCCTTGAGCCGGACTTCCTGCAGCTGACCGAAATCGTTGACCGAGTCCACCTCGGGAATCCCGCTGAGAACACCTGCGCCGCCCGCGGTCCGCACCCGCACAGTATCGGCGCCGTACTCCTCCTGGATCTGGTTCAGCGACCCGTCGAGCACCTTCCGGCCGCGGAAGATCATGAAAATGCGATCGCACATCTTTTCGGCGGTGCCCATGTCGTGCGTGCTGAAGACGACGGTCGCGCCGCGGCTCCGCATCTCGAGCACGGCGTCCTTGAGCACCTGCGCGTTGACCGGATCAAGCCCCGAGAACGGCTCGTCCAGGATGAGCAGCGAGGGCTTCGAGATGACCGCGGCGATGAACTGGACCTTCTGCGCCATGCCCTTCGACAACGTTTCGATCTGCCGATCGAGAACGCCCGGGAGGTCCATGCGTGGCATCCATTCAGCGATGGCGGCGTCCACTTCCGCGAGCGATCGCCCCTTCAGGCGGCCGTAGTAGCGTAGCAGCCTGCGCACCGTCATTTTCTTGTAGAGGCCGCGCTCTTCCGGCAGATAGCTCACCTGGTCACGAGCCGCTCCGGTGTCGCGCGAGCCAAGCACCTCGATCGTCCCCTCGTCGGGCAGCAGGATGTGCATGATCATCCTGAGCGTGGTGGTCTTGCCCGACCCATTCGGTCCAATGAACCCGTAAATCGAGCCGGACGGGACCGACAGCGACAACGTGTCGACCGCCGCGATTCCGCCGAAACGTTTGGTCACCTCGTCGAGGACGATCGCATCTGTCATGTGTCGCAATTCTCGTCATTTGCGCCGGATTCGCAACCGGTCCCGCTGTTGACACCTTGTGAAATCTTTCACACTATTAGAGTTCAGGGTTCTGAGACGGTCGCCACCGAGGCACGATGAGCCAGCTCTTTAACCGCCAGACAAACGTCTACTCGCGACTCAGCATTCTGGCGGTCATCGCGTTTCTCCTGACGCTCGGCGGCATCGTCGGCCTCCTCAATCTTTCCGGCTACAACACCGGGCAGAACGATTACATCGAGCAGCCCGTCCAGTTCAGCCACGCGCATCATGTCGGCGGAATGGGCATCGACTGCAGGTATTGCCATACGTCGGTTGAGGAATCGTCGTTTGCGAACATTCCGCCGACCAAGACCTGCATGAACTGTCACTCGCAGATTTGGACCGGAGCGCCGGTTCTCGAGCCGGTTCGCGCCAGTTTTCGCGAAAACAAGCCGCTGCACTGGACGCGCGTCCATGATCTGCCAGATTTCGTGTATTTCAACCACAGCATCCACGTGAAGCAGGGCGTCGGCTGCGCCACCTGTCACGGGCCGGTCGACAAGATGCCGCTGGTCTACCAGCAGGCGCCGCTGACGATGTCGTGGTGCCTGGATTGCCACCGCAATCCGGCCAAGTACATCCGCCCGCGGGACCAGGTGTTCAACATGGCGTGGGAACGCCCGTCGAACGATCCTGACTTCGGCGCGCGGCTCGTTCGGGAACACAAGATCGGGAGCGTCGAGCAGCTGACGAGCTGTTCGACATGTCACCGATGATGACTGAGAGCTCCCAGTTGCCAGCTGCCAGCCAGGCAGCGGCAGAGTGAATCGAATCATGCATTTGCTGGAAGCTGGTAGCTCGAAGCTGGAAGCTTTAAACGAATGGATCTGACCGCCATCCGCTCCCGTATGGCCGGCACCGAAGGCCGGCTGTACTGGCGCAGCCTCGGAGAGCTGGCCGATACGCCGGCGTTCCGCGAGTATCTTCATCGCGAATTTCCCGAGCAGGCGTCCGAGTGGAACGACCCGAAAGGTCGGCGCGACTTCCTGAAACTGATGGGGGCGTCGCTGGCGCTCGCGGGGGTCGGCGCGTGCACCAAGCAGCCGACCGAAGCCATCATCCCGTACGTCCGGCAGCCTGAAGACATCGTCCCCGGCCGTCCGCTGTTCTTTGCGAGCGCGATCGTTCACCGCGGCTACGCCCACCCCGTCCTCGTTGAGAGCCACATGGGGCGTCCGACGAAGATCGAGGGAAATCCGGACCATCCGGCGAGCCTCGGAGCGGCCGACAGCTTCACGCAGGCCGCGCTGCTCGATCTGTACGATCCCGACCGGGCGAAGACCGTGACCTACCGGGGAGAGGTCCGGTCGTGGAGCAACTTCCTGACCGGCGCGCAGGGGGCGCTCACCTCCCAGAAGTCACGCCAGGGCGCGGGACTGCGCTTTCTGACAGGACCGATCACGTCCCCCTCGCTGGCGGAGCTGATGGCCACGATCCTGCGCGACTATCCGCAGGCGAAGTGGCACCAGTTCGACCCGGCTGCGATGCACGGCGCGCCGTGGTCCGGCGCCAGCGAATACGCGACGATCCAGCATCCGGTCTATCACTTCGACAAGGCGGATGTCATCGTCTCGCTCGACGCGGACTTCATCGGAGGCGGGCCGGGTAATGTCCGCTATCAGCGCGACTTCGCCGACCGGCGCCGCATCACCGACGATCGAAAGGAGATGAACCGTCTCTACACGATCGAGAGCACGCCGACGCTCACGGGAGCCAAGGCGGATCATCGTCTGCCGGTGAAGGCATCCGAGGTTGAAAACATTGCGCGCGAGCTTTCCCTGGCGCTCGGTAGTGGCGTCGCTGGGCAGTTTCCTCCGGCAATCGCACCGGCGCCGCCCACAGCTTCAGCGCAGGCAAGCGTTCCTCAGCCGGGGTCGCCGGAGATCGCGAAGTGGCTGGCCGCGATTGTGAAGGATTTGAACGCGCATCGCGGCCGTTCGTTGATCGTCCCCGGCGATTACCAGCCTGCGGCCGTTCACCAGCTCGCGCGGATCATGAATGCGGCATTGGGAAACACTGGCGCGACCGTCACCTATGCGGCGCCCGTCGAGGCGATGCCCGTGGACCGACATGCGTCGCTCGCTGAGCTCGCGTCGGCCATGGACGCCGGCCAGGTGGAAGTGCTCATCATCGTCGGCGGCAATCCGGTGTTCGCCGCACCCGCCGATCTCAAGTTCGGCGAGCGGCTGCAGAAGGTCGGGCTGGTCGCGTACTGGGGGACGCACGTGGACGAGACGGCCCATGTCTCGCACTGGAACCTGCCGGCGGCGCATCCGCTCGAGAGCTGGGGGGACGCGCGCGCCTACGACGGCACAGTGACCCTGATGCAGCCGCTCGTGGCGCCGCTTTACGAAGGACGGTCACCGCACGAGCTCCTCGCCTTGTTCTCCCCCCAGGGGGACCGGCGCGGGATGCAGATCGTGAAGGATTACTGGACGCGCGCGTTCGCCGGGGCCGGCGGGTGGACCATGCGTGACGGGGATGGCCAGGCCTTCAAGGACGCTGACACATTCTGGCGGCGTGTCGTCCACGACGGCTTCATCGCCGGCAGCGCCGTCACCGCCGGAGGCCCCGGGACGTCGTTCACCCCCGCACCGGCCGTCGCACCGCCGAAACCGGCGCCCGGAACGCCCGGGGTAGCGGGGGCCGCTAGACCGGCAACAGGTGGAGGTGCGCCCTCGACAACGGTTCCCGCACCCTCCGCACCGAGCGCACCCCCCGCACCGACAAGTGCGGTCGCACCCTCAGCGCCCTCCGCACCCACAAGTGCAGTCGCACCCGCCGCACCCCCGCCGGCGCCAGCGCCTGCCGCACCCTCGTCCGGCGGTTTGGAAATCATCTTCCGTCCCGATCCGACGATCTGGGACGGCAGCTTCGCGAACAACGGCTGGCTGCAGGAGTTGCCCAAGCCCTTGACGAAGCTGACGTGGGACACGTCGGCGTGGATCAGCCCGCGCCTTGCGGCCAGTCGCGAGCTCCACAACGGCGACGTCATCGAGCTGCGGTACCGCGGCAACACGGCAAAGATGCCGGTGTTCATCGTGCCGGGGCACCCGCAGGAGTCGGTGACCGTGTTTTTCGGCTACGGCCGCCGGATGGCCGGCCGCGTCGGCAATGCGATCGCCGAGGCGCAGCAGTTCAACGCATACCTGCTCCGGACGTCCGACGCACCGTGGTTCGGCCACGGTCTCGAAATCTCGAAGACCGGTGACAGCTATCCGTTGGCGACCACCCAGGAACACCACGCGATGGAAGGGCGCGCCCCCGTGCGCGTCGCGACGCTCGAGGAGTACAAGCACGATCCCGCCGTGATCGCGCACCAGGGGCACACACCGCCGAAGACGCTGACCATGTATCCGGAGCACGCGTACGACGGCTACAAGTGGGGCATGGCGATCGACCTCACGTCCTGCACGGGCTGCGGCGCGTGCACGATTGCATGTGTGGCGGAGAACAACATCCCCGTGGTCGGCAAGGAGCAGGTGGCGCGCGGGCGCGAGATGCACTGGATCCGCGTCGACCATTACTTCGAAGGCAGCCCCGACAATCCCCAGTCGTACCACCAGCCGATCCCCTGCATGCAGTGTGAGAACGCGCCATGCGAGGTCGTTTGCCCGGTGGCCGCCACGTCGCACAGCTCCGAGGGGCTGAACGACATGACCTACAACCGGTGCGTCGGCACGCGGTATTGCTCCAACAACTGCCCGTACAAGGTGCGGCGGTTCAACTTCCTCCTCTATTCAGATTGGTACACGGAGTCGCTGCACCCGATGCGCAACCCCGACGTCACGGTGCGGAGCCGCGGGATCATGGAGAAGTGCACGTACTGCGTGCAGCGCATCAATCACGCGCGCGTCGATGCGAAGCGCGAGGATCGCCAGATCCGCGACGGAGAGATCGTGACCGCCTGCCAGGCGACCTGCCCGGCGGACGCGATCGTGTTCGGCGACCTCAACGACGCGAACAGCCGCGTCTCGAAACTCAAGACGCAGCAGCGGAATTACGGCGTGCTCGAGGACCTCAACACGCGGCCGCGAACGACGTACCTCGCGGCGATCAGGAATCCGAACCCTGAACTGGGTTCGACCACCGCCTCGGCGCAGACGGAACGTCACTGATGGATTCGAAAACCGCCGCACATTATCCGGCGCCTCCCCCGGTCATCGCGCCGGGGCACACGTTCGAGACCGTCACCGAGAAGATCAGCCGGATCGTTCTTGGCGGACGGCACCCGCTCGGCTGGTTCATTGCGCTCGGGATCGGCTTCCTCTTCGTCAATGTCCTGATGGTTTCGATCGGCTACCTCCTGCTGAAGGGGATCGGCATCTGGGGCAACAACGTCCCGGTCGGCTGGGCGTTCGACATCATCAATTTCGTCTGGTGGATCGGTATCGGCCACGCCGGCACGCTGATCTCCGCGATCCTGCTGCTGCTCAAGCAGGATTGGCGGACCTCGATCAACCGGTTCGCGGAGGCGATGACCCTGTTCGCCGTCGCGTGCGCGGCGATGTTCCCGCTGATCCACACCGGCCGTCCGTGGCTTGCGGCGTATTGGCTGTTCCCGTACCCGAACACGATGGACATCTGGCCGCAGTTCAGAAGTCCGCTGATCTGGGACGTGTTCGCAGTCTCGACCTACGCCAGCGTCTCGGCGCTGTTCTGGTACACGGGCCTGATCCCCGACCTGGCGACGCTCCGCGACCGCACGAAGAAGAAGTGGCTTGCGCGGCTGTACGGAGGGCTCGCGCTCGGCTGGCGTGGTTCGGCGCGTCACTGGCAGCGTTACGAAACGGCATATCTGCTGCTGGCGGGAATGTCCACGCCGCTCGTCCTTTCGGTGCACACCATTGTCAGCTTCGACTTTTCGGTCGGCCTGGTACCCGGCTGGCACGCGACGATCTTCCCACCCTACTTCGTGGCTGGCGCGATCTACGCCGGCTTCGCCATGGTGCTCCTGCTGGCCATCCCGCTTCGAAAGATGTACGGCGTCGAAGACTTCATCACGATGCGCCATCTCGAGAACATGGCCAAGATCACCCTCGTCACCGGCCTGATGGTCTGTTACGGGTATGCGATGGAGGCGTTCTACGGCTGGTACAGCGCGAACCAGTACGAAGAATTCATGATCTACAACCGGATGACCGGTCCGTATGGCTGGGCGTACTGGATGCTCATCTTCTGCAACGGTGTCGTCCCCCAGACGCTGTGGATCAAGCGGCTCCGCACCAATCTGGTGTGGCTCTTCATCATGGCGCTGATCGTGAGCGTCGGCATGTGGCTGGAGCGGTTCGTCATCATCGTCACCTCGCTCCACCGCGACTTCCTGCCGTCGTCCTGGGACATGTATTACCCGACGGTCTGGGACTTCTCGACCTTCTTCGGCACGCTCGGGCTGTTCGTGACGCTGTTCTTCCTGTTCGTCCGCGTGCTGCCGATGATCTCGATCTTCGAGATGCGGACGCTGGTGCCGGCGGCGCGCGTGGCGGGCCCGCACGATCCAAACGCGGACGTTGACGTGACCTACGGCGGCAACCAGTGATGGACGCACAACAGAAGCCGCTCTACGGCCTGATGGCGGAATTCAACGACGTGACGAGCCTCGTCAACGCGGCGAAGCGCACGCACGCGGAGGGCTACCGCCGGATAGACGCGTTCACGCCGTTCCCTGTACACGAACTCTTCGACGCCATCGACGCCCACGACCGGCGGCTTCCGCTCGCCGTGCTGCTCGGCGGGATCACCGGTTGCCTGGCCGGTTTCGGTCTCTGTTACTGGGTTTCGGTGATCGCGTATCCGTTGAACATCGGCGGGCGCCCGCTCAATAGCTGGCCCTCGTTCATCCCGGTGACGTTCGAAGTGACGATCCTGCTGGCGTCGTTCACCGCCGTGCTCGCGATGCTGGGGCTAAACGGGCTCCCCATGCCGTATCACCCCGTGTTCAACGTGAAGCGGTTTGCCGAGCACGCGAGCCTGGACGGGTTCTTTCTCGCCATCGAAGCGGAGGATTCGAAGTTCGATCGTGACAAGACGCGCGCGTTCCTGCAGGGCCTTGGAGCGAGGGAAGTCAATGACATCGACCCGTAGTGCGCCGTGCGCGGGGCACGGGGCGCTGCGGATCGCCTTCGGTCTGCTGACTTGTGTCTCCTGTCTCCTGTTCGCCACGGGGTGCCGACAGGACATGCACAACCAGCCGAAGTACCGGCCGCTGCGCCCCAGCCCGCTCTTCGCGGATGGCTCGAGCGCGCGTCCGACGATCGAGGGCACGGTCGCGCGGGGGACGCTGCGGGAAGACGACGCCTTCTTCACCGGCAAGGTCGGCGGTGCGACGGTGACGGAGCTGCCGTTCAAGATCGACGCCGCGGACCTCGATCGCGGCGAGGAACGCTTCAACATCTTCTGCACTCCCTGCCACGACAAGACGGGGAGCGGGAACGGCATGGTGGTCCAGCGCGGATACCGGAAGCCGCCGTCGTATCACATCGACCGGCTGAAGCAGGCAGACGCGGGCTACATGTTCGACGTCATCACGAACGGATTCGGCGCGATGCCGGACTACAAGGCGCAGATCGACCCGCGCGATCGGTGGCTCATCGTCGCCTATGTGCGCGCGTTGCAATTGAGCCAGACGGGGAC
>JACDCA010000258.1 GCA_013694635.1 Acidobacteriota bacterium
TCGCCGGAATCGATCACATCGGCCTGGGCGGAGACTTCGATGGGATCACCAGTGTCCCTGAGGGGCTCGAGGACGTGTCGAAGTATCCGTCGTTGACGGCGGAGCTCTTACGCCGCGGCTACAAGGATGAGGACGTGAAGAAGGTCCTCGGTCTGAACGTCCTTCGCGTGATGCGTGCCGCGGAGAAAGTGGCACAGAAGCTCCAGGCGTCAAGGCCGCCATCGTCGACACTTTTCCAGTAGTCGGTGCTCGCCGACAAACAGTGAGCGGCCGGAACGGAGCGAGAGCGAGTGAAGGCCGCCAGGCGGGGTGCAGGGGGCCCCGCCGATAAAGAATGGACCAGAAGATCACCATCGTCGCCATGGGAGACTCGACGACCGCCGGAACGCCCGGCTGGAAGTCGCGGGTCGAGGCCCCTCCATCCGGCTCCGGCGACGAGACGAGTCAGTACGCGTACTGGCTGATGCACGCGCGTCGTGAATGGAACGTCTTGAATCACGGCGTCAACGGGGAGCGCAGCGACCAGGTCCGCGGGCGCTTCGAGCGTGATGTCGTCGATGTTGGGCCGACGGCGGTAGTGATCATTGCCGGGGTCAACGACGTCTACCAGAGGCGTGAATCGCAACACGTCATTGAACAGCTGGCCGCCATGTACGAACGCGCGACGCGCGCCGGCATCCGCGTGATCGCGGGCACCATCGTCCCCTACAACACCACCACGCAGGAGCAGAACGCGAGGATGGGGGAAATCAACGGCTGGATCCGGCGATTTGCGACCGATACAGAGAACGTCGACTTCGCGGACACGCGGGCCGCAGTCGCGGACTCCCGAGATTCTGATCGCCTGACGGAGTCCCCCGACGGTCTTCACCCCTCGCCCGCGGGATACCGCAGGATGGCAGAGGCGATCCAACCGGCCCTGCAGCGCGTCTTAAGAAACTACGAACGACGATCTCCAAACTCTGAATGAAAAAGACCATGCCTAAGTATTCCGCGGTAGTTGCAGCCATCGCTTCGCTGGTTATCGCCTCGTCTGCCGCGCAGGAGAAGTTCAAGAGCGGCACGCTCACGGTGCCGCTTTACGTGACAGTGACCGACGAGGAGAAGCGGCTGGTGCCCGATCTCGAGCGCGCTGATTTCGAGGTCTACGACAACGGCAAGCTTCAGCCGCTGACGCTGTTCGAGAACAAGAGCGTGGCAATCGCGGCGGTCGTGATGCTCGACTCGAGCGGCAGCATGACGCTGATCCTCGACCGCGTGAAAGAGGGGGCGGAACAGTTCCTGATGCGGCTGCTGCCAGAAGACACCGGCCGGGTGGGCGCGTTCAACGACAAGATCCAGTTTCTTCCGCAGGACGAGTTCACCAGCGATCGCGACGTGCTGATCCGGTCGCTGAAGGAGCTGGACTTCGGTTACCCGACGCGTCTCTGGGACGCGGTCGACGAAAGCATCCGCCGGCTCGAGAGCGTACCGCAGCGCAAGGTGATTCTCGTCTTCACCGACGGCGCCGACACCGCGAGTCGCCGCGACCTCGACGACGTGATGCAGCAGGCGCGGTTGAAAGAAATCATGGTCTACGCGATCGGCATCGAAACGAGAATCTCGCCGAACGGTCAGACGCAGCGCTCGTCGCCTGACCGCGGGCTGAAGAAACTCGCGGAGGAAACGGGCGGCGGTTTTCTGCTGCTCAAGAAAGAGGATGAGCTCGGACCGACCTTCACCCGTGTCGCGCAGGAGCTCCACAGCCAATACGTGCTTGGGTTCTCCCCGGCCACTTTGGACGGGAAAGTTCACAAACTCGAGGTGAAACTGAAGAAACCTGGGTTAAACGCCCGCGCGCGCAAGACTTACGTCGCCGCCGCCACCGGCTCGACGCACTAGCAAGGGTAAACTTTCCGTCCCACTGACCCGTCTAACCAGGGGAAGGCGGGAAAATCCAATGTATTTCGACCGAAATCTCTCGAGCAACGCCGAGGCGCTCGTCGCGCTCCTTCTGGCTATCGTCGTCGTCGCCGTCGCGTTCGTGTAACAAGGCCCGCCTACGCGGGCCAGTTTCACGAGCGCGCTTCGGCGCGGCAGGTCCGGGTCCTCACGTCCGACGCAATCAGCCTCCAGAAATTGTCGGGATCACTTCGACGACATCTCCATCCTGCAGCGCGCGTTCACGCGCTTGGTACAGCAGCATCTCGTCGTTGACCGCGAAGTTGAAGACGGAATCGTCCAGCTGATCGCGGAACCCCGGGATGCGCCTGTCGATGGCGTCCACGAGCTCGGCCACGCTGTGAACGGCCTCGTGGACCTCGATGCGGTGGCTGTCGCTGACTCTCAGCGCTGCCGGAAGCAGAACGCTGATCATCCGAGCACCTGCTGCAGCTGCTGCCGCCAACTGTCGACCGGCACGCCTTCGGGCGTGAGGTTCGATACCTCGTAGAAACGCGTGAGCATCGCGTCGAACTCGCCGCGGTCGATCTTCTCGCCCTTGTACGATCCCACCTGGATCGGCTCGTCGAACCAGCGCTCCGGCAGGGTGTCGTCGGCACGCCGGACGCCGAGACGATGATTGATCATCCTTTCGACCCCCATGATGTTGTGCCCCACGTTGTTCAGTTCGTCCACCGAAAACGTGAGCCCGCTGACGTTCTGGATCTGTGCTGAGAACTCTTCGAGACCTGGAAGCGAAGGACTGTTGAACAGTTTCGTCGTGAACCGGCACATGCCCACGGAATCGCCGACGGCGTAAATGTTCTCGCAGGCACGGACGGCGACTTCTTTCTGCGCGTAACTGTTCGGCGCCGCGCTGACCGGGGCGCCGTACAGGCGCTCCTTGAACGCGGGATCGTCGTTGATGCGCGCGTTGATCTCGAGCGTCACGCGGTTGCGCAGATGGTCCATTCCCCGTGTCGCGACGGCCAGCCCGAGCGCAAACGCCTTCAGGATCCGCGCGTCGTGCGGATCGCTCTGCATCAGCCCCTTCACGGCCATCCGGTATCGCAGCGCCTCGTTCGGGAAGTGTCCCTTCTCCACGGCGCGCGTGCCGTCAGCGAGCGCATTGCCGAATCCCTCGCGCCGTGACATTCCGAACAGCAGCTGCTCGACGACATCGGCGTTGCCCCATGCCAGATCGAGCCCGCCAGTCTCTTTCTGTGTGAGCAGGCCGCGTTGGTACAACTCCATCGCCCACGCGATCGTCGACCCCGTTGACGCCGTGTCGAGGCCGAGGTCGTTGCAGATGTTGTTCAGGCGGATGACGCTTTCGATGCGGTCGATCCCGACATTCGGCCCGAACTTTCCGAGCGTCACGTACTCGGGCCCGTCGCCGCGTCCGTACTTGTCCTGCGGATCCTGATTCAGCTCGTTCAGCGGACGGCAGTTCACCGGGCACCGGAAGCAGCCCGCCATCCCCGGGCGGTAGGGCGTGATGTTGTCCGAGTCGAGTTTGTCGGTCCAGGTCGTCTCCTGGTTGTTCTTCGTACCCATCGCGCCGAGCATCCGGCTTGGCTTGTAGAGAAACGGCGTCCCCACCGTCTTCAGTGCGTGCTTGACGACGGAGGTCTCGAGCAGCTTCTGGGCGATGGTGCGGTTGTAACCCTTGTACGGCTGCGCGGTCTCGAAGTCGCGCGTCTGTCCCTGCACGAGGATCGCCTTGACTTTCAGCGACCCCATCTTCGCGCCCGGACCGCCGCGGGCGTAGCAGGCCTTCGGCCCGGCCATGATCGCCGACGTCAAGACCTGGTTCTCCCCCGCGCGCGTCACGTTCACCATCGCGAGGTCGCGTGCCCACGTGCCGCCGAAGTCGTGCGGGATCCGGTCGCGCAGGTCGATATTGTCGAGACCGACATACGGCGTCGCGTCGAGAAACTCGATCCCCCCCGCTTTCACCCGCAGCAGCGTCCACCCCGCGGCCTCGCCGAACAGGACGATGTGGTCGATGCCGTTCATGCGGATGAACGACGGGAAGTGATCCCCCGCATTCGAGTCCATGATCACGCCGGACTCCGGCGACCACGACGTCGCGTTGCCGCGCGCCGCGGAGGGGACGATCCCGGTCAGCACACCGGATCCGAAGATCAGGGGGACGTCGGGATGCAGCGGATGCAGCGATTCGTCGAGCAGCCGGTGCAAGTAGTACATGTTCGCGCCGCGCCCGGCGAGCAGCGTCTTGACGACACGGATCGGCGTGTAGCCCCGCGCGATCTCGCGCCGCTGCAGATCGACGAAGACGGTCGCGCCCTGGGTCGGATACTGCGGCTCTTTCGGCAGCTCGGCCACGAGCGTGGTCACCCGATCGCGAATGGTCATCTCTGTTGAATGGTGCCACGAATTCGCGTGGACCTGTGGTCCCCTATGTTTCTTCTGTGGCGTAGAATGCAGCCGGGATGGACCTGTAGCCATGGAGGACCGGATGAAACGTTTTCTTGCCGTCGGCAAAATCGACTTCAACCGCCTCGCCCTACTCAAATGAGCGGCCGGAACGGAGCGAGAGCGAGTGAAGGCCGCCAACCGGGGTGCAGGGGCCCCGGCGATAAAGGAATGACATGCGTGCGCTCCTCGTCTTCGGTGCGGTAGCGATGGCGGCCGCCGGAATGGACGGGCAGGCTCCGGGGGACCGCCCGGCGCCCAACCCGCGCGCCACACGCTCGGTCGTGATGGCGCGCAACGGCATCATCGCGACCAGCCAGCCGCTGGCGTCGGCTGCCGGACTCGCCGTCCTGCAGCGGGGAGGCAACGCCATCGACGCCGCAGTCATGGCCGCGGCCGTCCTCAGCGTCGTCGAACCGACCATGAACGGTATCGGCGGGGACTTGTTCGCGCTGGTCTACGACCCGAAGACAAAGAGCGTGCGCGCCTTGAACGCGAGCGGACGCGCACCTGCATCCGCGACGGTCGACGAGTTCAAACGCCGCGGTCTCTCCTCCGTGCCCTACCGCGGCGAGCTGTCGGTCAGCGTGCCTGGTGTCGTGGACGGCTGGAGCGAATTGCTCGCGAAGCACGGGACGCTCACCCTTGCCCAGGCGCTCGAGCCCGCGATCCGCTACGCGCGCGACGGTTACGCGGTGAGCGAGATCATCGCCACGCAATGGAAGAATGAAGAGACGACGCTCGCGAGCGATCCCGCCGCGTCAGCGACATTCCTTGTCGACGGCCGGGCGCCGCGCGCAGGGGAGATTTTCCGCAACCAGAAGCTGGCGGTCTCGCTCGAGCAGATCGCCAAGGGGGGCCGCGATGCCTTCTACCGTGGCGCGATCGCGGCGGCCATTGCCGAGGATATGCGCGCCCGCAAAGGGTTGCTGACGGCCGCCGATCTTGCCGCGCACAGGTCGGACTGGACCGAGCCGCTCTCAACCGGTTATCGCGGCTTCGACGTCCTCGAGTTCCCGCCCAACACACAGGGTGTGGTGGCGCTCGAGATGCTGAACATACTCGAAGGCTTCGATCTCAAGGCTCTCGGCCACAACACTGGCGCCTACCTGCACCTGCTGGTCGAAGCCAAGAAGATCGCCTTCGCGGACCGCGACGCGTGGCTGGCTGACCCCGCGGCCACACCTGCGGCGGCGCTGCGCAGGATGCTGTCGAAGGAGTACGCGGCCACGCGGCGCAAGGAGATCGACGCCGAACGCGCTGCGCGTGACTACAAGCCGTTGACCATCGACGGGACCTCACCGTCCGGAGACGAGCGCCCGCAGGCGCACGGCGACACGATTTATCTCACCGCCGCCGATAAGGACGGCAACGTGGTGTCGCTGATCCAGTCGATTTACGAGAGCTTCGGCGCGGGGATCGTCGCCGGGGACACCGGCATCACGCTGCACAACCGCGGCGCGCTGTTCTCGCTTCGACCGGGCCACCCCAATCTTTTGGCGCCAGGCAAGCGGCCGTTCCATACGCTCGTGCCCGCGATGGTCATGAAGGACGGACGCCCGTGGCTGTCATTCGGCGTCATGGGCGGCGACATGCAGCCGCAGGGGCACGTCCAGGTCCTGTTGAACATGATCGACTTCGGCATGAACGTCCAGGAGGCCGGCGAGGCGCCGCGCTT
>JACDCA010000266.1 GCA_013694635.1 Acidobacteriota bacterium
CGTCGGTCTCGAACTGCACGCGCCGCGCGAGCATGGCGGGACGGAGCGTTTCGGCCGCCGCGAGCGCCGGCTCGGCAGGGTCGACGGGGCGCGCTTCGAGCTGGAGCTTGCCGCTGATGGCGCGCGATACATCCAGCAGCTCCTCGACCAGCCGGGTCTGCGAATTGGCATTTCGCTCGATGGTTTCGAGCGCCCGTTCGCGTGACTCCACCGGCAACGTCCCGGTTCTCAGCATCTTCACCCAGCCGACGACGGCGTTCAGGGGCGTCCGCAGCTCGTGTGAGAGCGTCATCAGAAACTCGTCCTTCAGCCGGCTCGCCACTTCCGCGTCCTGCCGCGCGCCGCGTTCCCGCTCGACCGCCGCGCCGAGCGCGTTCATCTGCCGGAACAGCAATCCGACGAAGACCGCGACTGTCAGGGCGAGGCCGGCGAGCGCGATCGTCGACGTCCGGCGCTGCGCACGCCAGTCCGAAAGTATGTCGGCTTCGTCCAGCGACACCGCCACGGTAATCGGCGGTGACGAGAGCTTGCGGAACGCCGTGATGAGGGACGGTCCGCCTGTCTCAACCGGACCGCGCAGAATGCCCGCGTCGGCCCGCATCGCCGCGCGCACGACAGGATGCTCTGCGCCACGGTGGCTCGCCGCCGCCGCGGCTGGCTCGCGAAGGAGCGTCGGTCCCGTGGCGTGAAACGCCCAGACCACGCCACGCCGGAAGTTCACGATCCGAAAAAACTCGCTGAAGTCCTCGGGTATCAGCACGGCGACGACGATGCCCTCGAACTGGCCGCTCGCGGTGGTCAATCGCCGCCCGACGGGAATGACCACGCGATCTTGCACCGGACTCTGGAACAACGGATCGACGATCATCTGGTCGACGTTGTTGGCGGACAGGTGCTTGAACAGGTAGTTGTCGCGGCGTGACTGCCCGATGATGGTGGACAGGGTCGAATAGCGGATGTTGCCTTCCGGGTCGACGACGCTGACCGAACCCCCTCCCGGCAGCGGTGCTTTCGCCGCGTCCAGCATTTCGGTCCAGTCATCGGAAAGGCCGAGCCCACGCACGCGCCGGCCGTGGAGCACGAGCTGACGCAACGACGTATCGACCAGGGCGAATTGACCGCGGACGTATTCGGCGGCGATGACGGCTCGATTCTCGGCACTCCCCTCCGCCTGCTCGAGCGCCTGCCGCCGGCGCCATTCGAGATCGGCGAGCATGAGTGCCGCGACGGCAGCCAGCAAAGCCGCCGTAGAGGCGAGAACGACCGTTTTTGCGCCGCCGAGCCGCAAGGGTTAGGAAGCTTCCGGCTTGCGCTTCCGCATCTGCAGCTCGCGGCCGCCGTCAGCGTATTGCACTTCGTCCATCAGCCCGGTGATGAGAAAGATACCGCGGCCGCTCGGCTTGAACACGTTGTCAGGATCGAGGGGGTTCGGAATCGTCGCGGGATCGAAGCCGGCGCCAGGGTCGCGTACGGTGATCACCACTTCCCCCGCGTCGTCGCAGTTGACCGAGCACTGCAGCTGCTTGGTCGCGTCGCCGCCGCAGCCGTGGCGGATGGCGTTGGCAACCGCCTCCTGGAGCGCCAGCTCCACCGCCATGACGTCCGGTTCGCTCCAGCCCTTTTCGGTCAGCACCTGCGTCACGCCGTCGGTCACGGTGGGGATCGCCCGCGGGTCGGCGGGGATCGTCATCGTGAACTGGCACGTCGAGCAGAACGGCATCATGCCGCTCAACTTGCGGACGTTCTCGTGCGCCGTGTTCAGTTCGTCGAAGAGCCGTTTCTGTTCCGCCTCCGCGTGGTCGCGTTCGGCCAGCATGCGTTCGAGGACGATAAGATTACGCTGGAGCTCGAGCTGCGCTTCCACTTGTCGCCGGATCGCGCTGAGCGCGTGCTTCTGGTCGTCGGTCAACTCTCTGGGAACGGAGTCGGCGACGCACAGCGTGCCGAGCGCGTCGCCTCCCGGCGTCACGAGCGGCGCACCGGCGTAAAAGCGGATCTTCGGACCGCCGGTCACCTGGGGGTTGTCGCGGAACCGGGCATCCAGCGACGCGTCGGGGACGATGAACAGCTCGCTTTGATGGATCGCATGGGCGCAGAACGACACCGCGCGGGACGTCTCGTGGGCGGTCATGCCGACGCGCGACTTGAACCACTGCCGGTCGGCATCGACGAGCGTAATCAGCGCCATCGGCGTGCCGCAGATCTGCGAGGCGAGCAGCGCCAGATCGTCGAAGGCGCGTTCCGGCTGCGTGTCGAGAATCGTGTAGCGGCGCAGCGCCGACAGCCGTCCTGTCTCGAGGTCCGCCGTCATGCCTGCGCCTCGCGCGTGAAGCTGGCGAGCGCATGGTCCTCGGACTCGAAGGTCTCGAAGACGTCGAGCAGCTTGCTGATTTCCATCAGGTGGTGGCTCCGGGCGGTGAGATTGAGCAGCTTGACGTCGCCTCTCTTGCGGCGGAGGCTCACGTACTTCGCGATCAGCAGGCCGACGCCGCAGCTGTCGATGTAGGTGACATCCTTCAGGTCGACGATCAGGCTGACGCGCTCCTGGTCGGCAAGTTCGTCGATCTTGTGCCGCAACTCATCGTGCCCATCGTCGAGGACGAGCCGCCCGGTAAGATGCAGGATTGTGACATCGCCGACGCGTCGTTCCTTCAGCGTCATGGGACGATTATAGACGTATGATGCGATGTGGACATTGCCTCTCTCGAACACAAAGCCATCGAGTTCGCCAGGCGCGGTGATTTTGGCGCCGACGCAAAAAACACCAACGAGGAGCTCACCCGCGTCGCGCCGACCAACCAGGGAGCCTGGACGCGGCTGGCTCGCTGCTGCATCGAGCTGGGGATGCTGGACGACGCGAATGCCGCGCTCGAGACGGTGCTGACCCTCAATCCGCAGAACATGATCGCGCGGAGCCTGCTCCAGGAGTCCATTCGGCGGGAAGTGCTCGCCACGCCCGTCGAGGAAGCGGCCCCCCGGTCGCGCGCGAAATCGGCCAAGGGCAAACGCGCGGCCGCCGTGACCGGGCGCACCGGATTCGGGCGCGCGCAGTTCGCCGCGCTCGGTCAGCTTGCGCCCGCCTCGGCGCTGGAGTCACTCGGCCCGTCGGTTGAATCGCTGCTGATGGCGTTGAACGACCGTCCGTTCGCACCGAAGGTCGTCGAGGCGCGCAATCGCGCCGGCCAGTCGGGCAGCAAATTGTTCCGGCGGAACAGCTTTTATTCCGGTGGCGCGGGACATATCTACGCCTTCCAGCACGGCGGACGCTGGGAGCCGCAGATCAACATCGGGATTTCTGCCGCGCCGCAATGGGAACGCGACTCGCTCCGCGCGGGCATCGGCTTCAACTTGACGCAGACGGGATCCGATCCGAATCGCGAGGCGGGGCAGGAACGCGTGCTGCAGTACTTCGAGAACTTCCAGCAACTCGTGTCGACAGCGTGGAAGACGCTCCTCGCCGACTGGATGGCCGCCAACGGAGGATTCGTTCAGCTGGGCCACAAGCCCCCGGCGACGGACCTCATGCCTGCCGACGGGGCAGACGCGCTCGTGAACGTCCGCCAGCCGGCGGACGTCGGGTGGGTTTTCTGCGGCCGCTGGCTCTTTTTCGATCGACCCGAAGACGCGGCGGTCCTCGCCGACCAGGCAAAGCTCGTGAAATGGACCGACCAGGCGTTCACCGACCTGCTCCCGCTGTGGACCACGGTGTACCGCGAGTAAGTCAGAACTACCGCTCGATCTTGGCCTCGGTAAGCCCCGTCATCTTCTTGTCGGCGTTGTAGCGCACGACGATGTTGGTGTCTTCCCCTTTGTCGTTGGTGAGAAACACGACAACGTCCGCGCCGAAGCCCACTTCGTAGGACGTGATCTTGTATTTCCCTGGTCCGAGTCGCGCGATGTGTGCGGTGACATGCTTCTCGAGCGCCTCTCCCTTTGCGTAATCCGCGTCCGCTTCCTTACGCAAGGCCGCGACGGCCAGCGCGGTCTCGCCAGCGAGGATGTGTGTGACGACCGCCGCCGACCGGACCGCGAGGGGATCGGTGGCCGCGAGCGGCGTTGGCTCTTCGACGCGCCGCACGACTTGTTGTGCTGACGCGGAGGGGATGACGATGGCGGCGAGCGTGATGGCGAAGAGACAGGTGGCGACAGTTTTCATGCGTGGGCCTCGTTTTATTGGCATCGCTGAAAGGGCTGAACTACGACTACACGTTATGTCACCGCGATTGCCGAGTTGTTAAGAAGACGCTAAGAGTTCGTAAAGAGATGTAATGGTTCCTCTCTCGATTCTGGATCTAGCCCCGATTGCCGAAGGCAGCGATGCGGTCATTGCGCTGCGCCACATGCTGGATCTCGCGCAGCGGGCCGAACGGTGGGGCTACAGGCGCTACTGGTTGGCAGAGCATCACAACATGCCGGGGATCGCGAGCTCGGCGACGCCGGTCCTCATCGGTCACGTGGCGGCGGGCACGCGGAGCATCCGCGTCGGCGCTGGCGGGATCATGCTCCCGAATCACGCACCGCTGGTCGTCGCCGAATGGTTCGGCACGCTCGAGGCGCTCTATCCCGGCCGAATCGACCTTGGCCTCGGACGCGCGCCTGGGGGCGACCACGCGACCGCGCGCGCGCTTCGCCGCACACTCGCGAGCGATCCGGACGCCTTTCCGCAGGACGTGCTCGAGCTGATGTCGTACTTCGATCCGGCGGAGGGGCAGGCCGTTCGCGCGGTGCCGGGCGCCGGAATGCGGATCCCGATCTGGATTCTTGGATCCAGCCTCTTCGGCGCGAACGTCGCTGCGGCGCTGGGGCTGCCGTACGCGTTTGCCTCCCACTTCGCGCCCGCGCTCCTTACGCAGGCGGCGTCGGTGTATCGCGCCAGGTTCCAGCCGTCCGCGTTTCTCGAGAAACCGTACCTGATGCTCGGCATCCATCTCGTCGCCGCCGACACCGACGCCGAGGCCCAGTTGCTGTGGACCTCGACGGCCAAGGGGTTCCTGAACCTGCGCCGCGGCAACCCGGGTCCGCTGCCGCGGCCCGACGAGGACTTTTCGCTGGTGGAGCCAGAGCGGCTGCAGCTGCAGGAGGTGCTCTCGTGCGCCATGATCGGCTCGCCGCAAACGGTCCGCCGGCAACTCGACGCATTCGTCGCACGCACCGGGGCCGACGAGCTGATCGCCGTGGCCCAGATCCACGACCACCAGGCGCGGCTGCATTCGTACGAGATCGGCGCAGCCGTTACAGCGATGACGCCGGCCGCGCAGCCCTAGCACGCCTGCCTCGCCGAGTAGTCGCGCGTAACACGTGGCACGTGGCACGTGGTAGGTTTGGGATACGATCCCCTGATGACGATGCGACGGATCCCCGTGCTGGTGGTGCTGGTGTTTCTCATCACCGGCATCCCGGCGACGGCGGAGTTCTACACCGACTGGCTGTGGTTCAAGGAGCTCGGCTACGAGCAGGTCTTCCTGCGGTCGCTGACGGCCAAGTCGATCGTCACCGTGGTTTCGGGCGTCATCGTCTTTGCCCTGCTGGCGGGCAACCTGCTGCTGGCGCTGCGCTCACTGCGGCCGCGGCCGTTCATGATCGCCACCCCCCAGGGGCCGCAGACGATCATGATGGATCCCTCCACCATCCGGCCGCTGGCCATGGGCATCGTCGGTCTGGTGGCGCTCCTCACCGCGATCTACGCGGGCGGGCGCTGGGAGACGTGGCTCTACTTCCTCAACGCCACACCCTTTGGGAAGGTGGACCCGATTCTCGGTCGCGACATCGGGTTCTACGTCTTCACCCTGCCGTTTCTCGAGATGCTGCAGGGGATCGCCTACTTCATCGTGTTTCTGATGGCCGCCGTGGCACTGGCCGCCTACGTCTTCGGAGAAGAAGTCGGACTCGACGCGACCCGCGGCGTGTTCGTCTCTCGCAGGGCGACTCAGCACCTGGGTTTGCTGGCGGCGGTGATGCTGCTCGTGCTGGCGTTCGGCGCGTGGCTCCAGATCCCGCAGCTCCTGACGACCTCGTCGGGCGTCGTGACCGGCGCCACCTACGCCGACGTGCACGCGCGGATGCCGGCGCAGTGGCTGCTGGTTGGCGCCGCGCTGCTGAGCGCGGCGCTCGCGGTGTGGCAGGCGTTGACGGTCGGGCGGCTCTGGCCGATCGCCGCGGCCGCGGGGCTGTACTTCCTTGTCTCCCTTGTGGGGAGCGCGTATGCCGCGATTATCCAGCGATTCGTCGTCGCCCCCAACGAACAGGTGCGGGAGACGCCGTTCATCGTCCACAACATTCACGCGACACGCGCGGCGTTCGGCCTCGAAGGGGTGATCGAGCGTCCCCTGTCTGGAGAGGCGCACCTGACCCGCGCCGACCTGGAGCGGAATTCGGCGACCATCGACAACGTGCCGCTCTGGAACGAAGGTCCGCTGCGCGACACCTTCGGACAGATCCAGGAGATCCGCACGTACTACGATTTTGCGGCGGTTGACAACGACCGGTACACGATCAACGGCCAGTACCGTCAGATCATGCTGTCGGCTCGCGAGCTGAACTCGCGCGCGCTGCCCAGCCGCACCTGGATCAACGAGCATCTGACGTTCACGCACGGCTACGGGATCACGCTCGGACCGGTGAACGAAGTGACCAAGGAAGGGCTGCCGGTGCTCTTCATCAGAGACCTGCCGCCGGTCTCCACCGTCGACCTCACCGTGACGCAGCCTGCCATTTACTACGGCGAGCTGCCCAACGACCACGTCTTCGTCAAGACGAAGACGCAGGAGTTCGACTATCCGCGCGGCGAAGACAACGTGTTCACGACCTACAGCGGCGAGGGAGGCGTGACGCTGTCGAACGTCTTCCGGCGGCTCATGTTCGCGATCCGCTTCCGCTCTACGGACACGTTCTTCTCACCGAACCTCACGCACGAGAGCCGCGTGATGATGTATCGCCGCATCGCGGAGCGGGTCCAGCGTATCGCCCCATTTCTGAAATACGACCCCGATCCGTACCTGACGATCACCGACGGCCGGCTCATCTGGATGCAGGACGCGTACACGACGTCGGAGCGTTATCCGTACTCGACCACCATCGGCGGTGTGAATTACATCCGCAACGCCATCAAAGTCACGATCGACGCTTATCACGGGACGACGACGTTTCATGTGGTGGACCGGTCGGATCCGATCGCGCAGACCGTCGGTAAGATATTTCCCGAGCTGCTGAAGCCGCTGGACGCCATGCCCGAAAGCCTGCGGACCCGCCTGCGCTACCCGCAGCAGATCTTCACGATGCAGGCGGCGATGTTCGCGACCTTCCATATGACGAATCCGGCGGTCTTCTACAACCGCGAAGACCAGTGGGAGATTCCCTCGCTCGAAGCGGGGCCGAAGGCCGCGCCGATGCACCCGTACTACACGATCATGAAGCTGCCCGGCGAAGCGGGCCCCGAATACATCCAGATGCTGCCTTTCACGCCGCGCGGCAAGGACAACCTGGCGAGCTGGATGGTCGCGCG
>JACDCA010000287.1 GCA_013694635.1 Acidobacteriota bacterium
ATGAGAGCGGCCTGGGCACCGACACGATGGACTTCTTTGTGTCGGCGCTCGTCGGGAAAACGGTGGAGTCGATCAGGGTCGTGGGCAACGTCGGCCTCGGCCTCCTGGGAGATCCAATCCGCGGCGACCAACAGAACGACGTCCTGACGTACGGGTTTTCGCTCGCGCGTGCCGTCCGGCAGGGGCTCGAAGTGGTGGGGGAGATCAACGGCCGGACGTCGCTTCATCCCGCCGAAGAGGTCCCTGTCGGCACCGAGAACCGAAGTGTCGTCAGGGTCGGCGGGCGGTTTACCGCGGCCACCGTGCGCGTCGATGCGGGAGTGCTCATCGGGTTGACGTCGTCGGATCCGAGCTTTGGCATTACCGCAGGGGTAACGTGGGTGTTTCGCGCCTTCACTATTCCGTAAAGGTGGCTGTCCCCTTTTTCGCAGGTCAAAAAGGTGGCTGTCCCCTTTTCAGATTGCGTACACGGCCTCGACGGCAGCGATTTCCTGTTCGAGGCGTTCGGGGGACCATCCGAGTTCCTGCGCCGCCATCCGGCCACAGCCAACGACCGCTTCGGCCCCCGGATGGCCACTGGACCCGAGTGCCGTCCTTCTGACAACGATGTCGGTGAGGTGCAGGGCCATTTCATGCCGGATGACATGCACCACCTCTGCACGGAGCGTCTCCCAGCCAGGCGCCACCGGTTCACCGAGTTCGGGCCGATCGGCGATGAGACGGACGATGGCGGCGGAGCTCTCGGCGTAGAGAGCACTCAAGTGACGGGTCACCGGTTGCGGCAGCTCCATCGCGGCGGCCCGCGCCGTTTCGATCGCCAGCGCTTCGTGGTCCGCGATCGCCGCTCCCGGGAGCGGCGTCGTTGCCGTCCTGCATCGCGACAGGCGCCGGCCAAGAATGCTCCCGGCAACGTCAACTACGCGCTCCGCCACTCCGCGGGCGGTCGTGTACTTCACGCCGATCACGGTCATCGCTCCGGCGACGCCGTCCTTCGCATGATCCCTGATCTCCGGCGCCGACCTTAACTCCGGCTGCCCCGCGCGGTTCAGCGCTGCAGGGACAGCACCTCGATGCACGAGCCGTACGTCCTCGCGCGTGAGCTTCAGAGCGGGAAACGCCTCGTTCGCCTGCGCGATGAAGGTCTCGAGCTCGCGGGGCGTAACCTCGAGTGCGTGCGGGTCCACGAGTGTGTCCGAGTGGGCCGTGCCGATCACCGCCCGCCCCCGCCAGGGGACCTGGGTGAGCATGCGGCCGCCCGCCGTCGGCGCGGCAAGCGCGATGTCGCTTGCCGGCTTCGACGTCACCAGGTTCATGGCTTTCAGTAACGGGTGTGGGCGGTTGACGCCGAAAAGCGCCATCACTTCGCCCGCGCGGGCCCCGGCCGCGTTGACCGTGAGCTTCGCCCGGATCGTCAGTTCGCGGTCATCCTCGGTGTCCCTGGCGGTGACGCCGGTCACGCGTCCGTTCTGCTTGATCGCTCCAGTCGCTTCGACGTAGTTAGCGATGTCGGCACGCGACAGATCGGCGGCGGCGGCGAACGCCAGCGCCAGCCGTTCACTCTCGACGATCTGATAGTCGTACCACTGGGCGCCGCCGGTCAGGTTCTGCGGTTTTACCCCGGCGAACAGGCGAAGCGTCGCCGCCTTCGAGAGGAGCTTCGGGCGAGGAAGATGGAGTTCAGGCTCGACGCCGACATTCCGGTGCCTGCCGAGCCACGCGTCGACTCGGAATGCGCCGCGCAACGCGACGCGGCTCTTGACCGCCGATCGGTACGTGCCGACGAGAAACGGCAGCGGGCGCAGGAACCACGGTGCAATCCTGCCGAGCGCCCGGCGCTCGTGAATGGCTTCGCGGGCGCGGTCGAGCCGCCCCGATTGAAGCGAGCGAAGGCCGCCGTGAACCGTTTTCTGATGATTGAATGACGCTCCGCTGCCGAAGTCGGATGCTTCGATCAGCGCCGTTTTCAGCCCGCGGCTCGCCGCGTCGTACGCGATTGCGAGTCCGTAGACCCCTCCGCCGACGACGAGCAGATCGTATTCTCCCGTCTCGAACCGCTGTGTGTCGCGTGGCCGCATGCTGTTTTACTTTATAGTAGGCGCCGTGTCCCGCCCCGGCGCTTCGACGACTGCTGACGTCCGAGACTACTGGAACCAGCACATACATGACCTGGAGATTACGTCCCATCCCGTAGGCACCCCGGAATTTTTCGCGGACCTGGATCAGTACCACTTCGAGAAACTTCACCATCTACTCCGGCTGGTCGATTTCGACGGCTACCGCGGCAAGCGTGTCCTGGAAGTGGGCTGCGGCGCCGGCACCGACCTGGCGCGGTTTGCCCGCGGCGGTGCCATCGTGACGGGTGTCGATCTCTCGCAGTCGGCCATCGCGCTCGCGCGACAGAACTTCGAGCAGCAGGGGCTGCACGCTGACCTGCGTGAGGCGGACGGCGAACAGCTTCCGTTCGAGGACGACGCGTTCGACCTCGTGTATGCCCACGGTGTCGTGCAATACACGCCAGGCGCGCGGAAGCTGGTCGACGAATGCCGGCGTGTCCTGAAGCCGGGCGGGCAAGCGGTCTTCCAGGTGTACAACCGCATTTCCTGGCTGAATGCGCTCTCGAAGGTAATGAAGGTCCCGCTCGAGCACGAGGACGCGCCGGTTCTGCGGAAGTATACGGCCGGGGAGTACCTTGAACTGCTGCGCGGATTCAAGGACGTGAGGATCGTCGAGGAACGGTTCCCGGTGAAGTCGCGCCTGCACGGTGGCTGGAAGGGGACGCTTTTCAACACCGTCTTCGTCGGAACGTTCAACGCGTTGCCCCGCGCACTCGTGCGCCGATTCGGCTGGCACCTGCTGGCGTTTTGCAGAAAATAGCGTGAACCTGATCAAAGCTCACGCCTACGGCAACGACTTCCTGCTGCTGGAGAACCGTGAACTTGACGACATGCCGGATCGCGCGACGCTGACGCGCGCCGTGTGCGACCGCCACCGCGGTCTCGGCGCCGACGGTCTGATTGCCTTCAAGCTCGAGGGGGAATCGCGCGCGCGCATGGCGCTCTTGAATGCCGACGGCAGCTACTCCGAGGTTTCGGGTAACGGAGTGCGGTGCCTGGCGGCTTGGATGGCGATGGAGGGCGATCTCTCGATAGGGGCCGCGATCGAAGTGGACACGGACGCCGGGACGAAGCGCCTGGAGCTGCTGGAGCGGACCGATGCGGAGTTCACGTTTCGCGCGGCGATGGGGGCTCCGGAGGACGTCCGCATGGCGCGCATCGACGTCAACGGCACGGCGATCGACGCGGCGACCTTGCGCGTGGGAAATCCGCAGTGCGTCGTCCTCGGGGACGTTACCGTCGAGCGGCTGCGGGGTCTGGCGGCATCGCTGGCCGTGCATCCGCACTTTCCCGCCGGCACAAATGTCGAACTCGCCGCGGTCGAAGCCCCGGACCGCGTGCGCATCCTGATCTGGGAGCGGGGCGTCGGGCCGACGGAGTCGTCGGGCACAGGCGCGTGCGCGGCAGCGGTTGCCGCGATTGCGTTCGGCGGCGCCGCACGTTCGCTGGACGTCGTGTCGCCGGGCGGCGTCCAGCATGTCGAATGGCGCGACGAGGGACTGTTTCTGACCGGCAGCGCGCAGGTCCTCGCCGTCTGCAGCTGGTACGGGAGACGCGCGCCAGGTGCGTAAGGCGCACGAGGCGGTTGGTTCGGTGGAGGTCTACTCACCGGCCGAGGAACTCTTCAACCGGCGGCGTCGCACTGCCGGCCTGTTGCTCGGCCCTGCACTGCTCATCGCACTGCTCGTCGCGCCGCTGCCAATCCCCGCGCCGGCGCATCGCCTCGCCGCGATTCTCGCCATGATGGTGGTGTTGTGGATGACCGAGGCGCTGCCGCTCGCGGTAACGGCACTGATCGGTCCTGTATTGGCGGTGGTCCTGCGTGTGGCGCCGGCGCGCACAGCGTTCGCGCCGTTCGCCGACCCGATCATATTTCTGTTCATCGGCAGCTTCATGCTTGCCGAAGCGATGTTCGTCCACGGCCTCGACCGGCGCATCGCGTACGGCGCCCTGTCGTCGCCGCTGGTGGGCCGGAGCCTCCTCCGCATTCTGATCGTGTACGGGGGCGTGACCGCCGGGATCTCCATGTGGATCAGCAATACCGCCACGACGGCGATGATGTTTCCGATCGGGCTCTCGATCGTCGCCCACCTGACGGAGGGACGCGAAGCGGAAAAGGGCACCCGCGACTTCGCGATCGCCATGATGCTGATCGCGGCGTTTGGCGCGTCGATTGGCGGCATCGCCACGCCGATCGGGACCCCGCCGAACCTGATCGGCATCGGCATGCTGAACCGCATTGCCGGAGTGGAGATCTCCTTTTTCCAGTGGATGCTGCTGGGCGTGCCGATCGTGGTACTGCTGTTCGGCTTTGTCATCGCGTATTTCTATTTCACCTCCCTGCGCGGCCTGACGCTCGACATGTCCAGGACGTCGCGTATTCGTGAGGAGCTCCAACGGCTTGGCCCCCCCTCCCCGGGTCAACGGAATGTTCTGTTTGCGTTCGGTGTGACCGTCGTCCTCTGGCTCCTGCCGGGTGTCCTGACGATCGCTGGTCTCGGGGAAGCCGCCTTCGCGCGCGGATACGCAGCTGCGGTGCCCGAATCGGTGGGAGCAATGACCGGCGCCATCCTGCTGTTCGTCCTGCCGGTCGCCTGGCGGGCGCGGAAATTCACACTGAGCTGGGACGAAGCGGTTCGCATCGACTGGGGAATCATCCTGCTCTTTGGCGGCGGTCTCGCGATGGGGGAGCTTGCGTTTTCAACCGGGCTGGCGGAGTCGATCGGACGCGGGATCACGTCGTGGCTGCCGAACCAGTCGGAGTTCGCGCTGACGGTGCTGTTCACCGCAGTCGCGATCGTGATGTCGGAAGCGGCATCCAACACGGCGTCCGCCACCATGATCGTGCCGGTCGCGATCGCGGTGTCTCAGGCGGCCGGCGTCAACCCGCTGATACCTGCGCTCGGCGCCACGCTCGGGGCATCCATGGGGTTCATGATGCCCATCTCCACACCGCCGAACGCGATCGTCTACAGCTCCGGGCACGTGCCGATCACCGCGATGATGCGGCACGGCGTCGCGCTGGACGTCGTCGGATTCATCCTGATCGTGGCGCTGGTCCTGACGCTCGGCCGCCTTCTGTAGATTGCAGCGTCTGCCAATTTGGAGGCTGGCGGAGGCTGCGGGGACTGCGACGCGGGCTCAGCGGCGACGCCGCGGTGGTTTAGCGGGGCGTGCC
>JACDCA010000314.1 GCA_013694635.1 Acidobacteriota bacterium
GCTGCGCCGTCGCGTGCTTTCGCGGCTCGAGCGGTCGTCACGTCCGCGGACCCTCTGGACCTGGGGGTCCTGGGAGGTCGTTTCGGCGGCGGCCGTGTTGATGATCATCGTCGCCGTAGTCGGCGGCCGCTGGCGGCAGACGCCGGTGGAAATCGCACAAACGCCGTCCGCCTTCGCCAAGGCTCCGACGGACACGTCCGCATCCGTCGCACTCTCCGCCTTGGCCAAGGCTCCGGCGGACAAGTCCGCACCCGTCGCACCCTCCGCACTCTCCGCACCCCCCGCCCCGGCGTCGCGGCCCGCGCGAAATGCGATGGCGCGAAGCGAGGCGATATTCGGCCCGCGACGGGACCGCGTATCGGCCGCGAGCGCGGAGCGGCTGGCGGCGGAAGGCGAGCCGGTCGGCATCGTGCCCCCTGTCCATGAGCAGGATTCGATTGCGGTGGCGCCGATCGTCATGCGCCCGCTTCCGCAGATGCAGGAACTGCGCATCGCGCCGATCGAGATCCAGCGGCTCACGGTTCCAGCCCTGTCACCACCACGCTAACCGAGGAGTTTCATGCAGAAGATCACACTCAGACAGTTCGCGGGCATCGCGCTGGTCTCGACGCTGGCACTGGCAACCGCCAGCGCCCAGACGACATCGCAAACTCCGCCATCGAAATCGACCGAGACCGTTACGTCGCGGCCGGCACCCTCGGATCCTGTCGGGCAGCCGGTGAATATCAAGCTCGACGTCACGATCACCGACCAGACCGGCCCCGGAGATCCTGTGAGAAAGGTCGTGACGATGGTCGTCGCGGATCGCGGCAATGGCAGCATTCGGAGTGGAGGGCTCATCCGCTCGCAGGGACCGGTGCGGATCAACATCGACGCCTCTCCGATCCTTCTTCAGAACGGCGCGATCAGGCTGAGACTCGGACTCGAATACAATCCGCGCGTTGCCGGCGGGGACGGGCCGGCAGAATCGTCTTTGAACGAACAGATCACCGTGATCCTCGACGCCGGCAAGTCGATGATCGTTTCGCAGGCGGCGGACCCTGCGTCAGACCGCAAGATCATGGTCGAGGTCCGCGCAACGCTGATGAAGTAGCCGGCGGCTCACTCCTTGAGCAGGACGTGAATGTCACCGGTGTTCGTGTGGGTTGACCCCCACGTGACGAGCCCGCCCAGCGCCTCGAGAGCGGCATAGGCATCGTTGCGCGCGAGCGCGCGCTCCAGGTCGACTCCCCTGGCGCGCGCCTCGCCCATCGTGGCGGAGCTCACGACGCCGCCCGCGGCATCCGTCGGCCCATCGATGCCATCGGTCCCGGCGCTGCAGACCACCACTCGAGTCTCTCTCCTCGCCAGCTCGAGCGCCGCGCCGAGCACGAACTCCTGGTTGCGGCCGCCGCGGCCTGGGCCGCGAACCGTCACGGTCGTTTCACCGGACGCGATCGCGCAACCGCGTCCGCGCGTCGTCAGACCCGCGAGCGCTCTCTCCACGAACGCCTTCCCGGCCACAGCCGCTTCGCCGGTGACTGCGTCGTCCACTAGATGGACGTCGTAGCCACGCTCCTTCGCCGAGTGCGCGGCGCCCGCCATCGCCGTCCGCCGATTCGCGATCACGCGAAACGCCGTTGAGCGCAGGCGCGCATCGTCGAGTTTCGGCGTCTCGGCAATCTGTCCCGCCGCGCCGCGTTCCAGCAGATCGAGCACTGCCGGAGTCACGCGAACACGAGCCGCGTCGATCACCTGCAGTGCGTCGCGGAACGTGGACGGATCCGCCACCGTCGGTCCTGACGCGATAGTTGACGGATCGTCCGGCGGCGAATGAACGTCGGAAATGGCCAGGGTCAGGCAGTGACCGTCCACCGCCACTGCAAGCCGACCGCCCTTGATGGCGGATAGATGCTTGCGGACGCAATTGAGGCCCGCGATCGGCACACCAGCGCGCGAGAGCCGGTCGATGGTGCTCCCCTTCTCCGCGAGCGTGATGCCCTCTGCCGCCATGGCCAGCATCGCTGACCCGCCGCCCGACAGCAGCGCCAGCAACAGCCCGCGACGATCGCGGATCATCGCGGCGATCGCGAGCGCACGGTCGGCGGCGCGGACGCTCTCCGCGTCCGGCAGAGGATGCGATCCGGCAATTGCATCGATCACAGCGGGCAACGACCGCGCACCCTGCGGGCCGCTCACCACACCGCACATCAGCCGCGTTTCAAGTACAGCGGCCGCGGCGCACGCCATCGGCCATGCCGCCTTGCCGGCGGCGACGATCGCGACCTCTTCGAACCGGTCGAGCATGCAGGAGTGGTGATGAAGGGCGGCGGAGGTGAGTGGAAATGGATCAATGGCGTCGACGGCAGCGCGTGCGATGGCGACGGCGTCGGTGCGAAGGCGATCGAGGCTGGCGATCAGTGAAGCTGCTTGGGATCCGACCAGCCTGAAAGGCCGGTGACAGCGTTGAACTTCCGGAGGAGGCTGCCGATCAACTGCTCGCCGTCGTCCTGGGCGCACAGCTGCTCGATCCGGCCGAGCACGCGCGCGAGCGCGGCGTCGGCATCGATGATGGCGCGCTCCGAAAAGTATTCGCGCTGAAGCGCGAGACATTGGCGATGCTTGAGGAATTCTTCGCGATAGAAGTCGGCTGGTAAACAGACAGGAGCGTTCGAAACCCGACGGGCCGTTACTCGTGCCATGCGACTCCTCGCGTGGATCATGTGGTTGGGTCACTTCAGTGTAAACGCGACCCTGATGGCTGTCAACGGTTATACCAAGCGGCGCGCCGGATGACACGCCGCGTACTTACATATCTGGACTGAGGGCAATCCCGAACCACTCAGTCTAAAGCCCGGCGCAAGGCATCGGCCACTTTCCCGGGGTCGGTCTTGCCGCCGCTCGCTTTCATGGCCTGCCCGACGAGGAAGCCAAACGCCTGCCGCTTGCCGGCGCGGAACTGATCGACCGCCTTGGAGTTTTCCGCCAGAATGCGCGACACCACAGCCGCAATCGTCTCGTCGTCGTCGACGCGGCCGAGCCCCTCAGCCGCCACGATCGCGGCAGGTTGCTCGCCGGTCTCGAACATCCGGTCGATGACCTGTTTCGCGGTAGGGCCGGTGATCGCCGCCAACTCGACCATGCGGATCAGCTCAGCGAGCGCGGACGGATGGATGCGCAGGTCCTCGATGGTCTGCCCTGCGGCGTTCAGGCGGCCGAGCACCTCACCCATGATCCAGTTGCTCGCGACCTTTGGATTGCCGCTTGCAGCGGCGGTGGCCTCGAAGTACGCAGTGAGCGCGGGGGACTGCGTCAGCACGCCGGCATCGTATGGCGGTAACGCGTACTGAGTCACCAGTCTCTGCCGCGTGTGGTCCGGCATCTCAGGGATGGTCCGCCGCAATTCCGACGTCCACTCGTCGCTGACAAGCAGCGGCGGAAGGTCGGGCTCCGGAAAGTACCGGTAGTCGTGTGCCTCTTCCTTCGACCGCATCGGTACCGTGCGACCCGATGCGCTGTCCCAGAGACGCGTGGCCGCCTCGACGCGCCCGCCACCCGCGATCACCTCGCGCTGCCGCGCGATCTCGAACTCGATGGCGCGCTGCACGTACCGGAACGAGTTGATGTTCTTGACTTCGGTTTTGACGCCCAGCGGGTCGCCGGGGTCGCGACGCACGGACACGTTGGCGTCGCAGCGGAGACTCCCCTCCTCCATGTTCCCGTCGTTCACCTCGAGCGCGACAAGGATCTCGCGGATGCGGTTGAAACACTCGGCCGCCATAGCGCCGGAATCGATGTCAGGCGCGGTCACGATCTCGATCAACGGGACGCCGCTGCGATTGAAATCGATACCGGTGGAACGGTCGGCCCCGGAGAATCCGTCGTGGAGGGATTTACCGGCGTCCTCCTCGAGGTGCACGCGTACGATGCCGACGCGACGCCCGTCGCTCAGCGCGACCGCACCGCCGGTCGCCAGAGGCCGGTCGAACTGCGAGATCTGGTATCCCTTCGGCAGGTCCGGATAGAAGTAGTGCTTCCGCGCGAATACGGAAACGGGATGCACCGCACACCCCAGCGCGATCGACGCCCTCACCGCGTGTTCGACAGCTTTTCGATTGAGCACAGGAAGCGCCCCGGGCGCGCCCAGGCAGACCGGGCACGTCTGGGTGTTCGGGGCGGCGCCGAACGCCGCGCTGCACCCGCAGAAGATCTTGCTCGCAGTCAGTAACTGAGCGTGAACTTCCAGACCGATGGTGGCGAGCATCCAGTGATCAGTTACCAATGATCCGTTACCAATATCAGTCGTGGCGATATTGATACTGGCAACTGTCCACTGCGACCTCCCCTACGCGGTGGGCCCGGCCGCGGTGACGTCGGCCGTCGCGTCCGCTTCGAACGACTTGAAGTTGTCGACGAACATGCGGGCGAGCTTGCGCGCCTGCTCGTCGTAGGCGGCGCCGTCCTTCCAGGTCGCGCGAGGGTTGAGCACGTCTGCCGGGACGCCGGGTACCGCCTGCGGCACCTCGAGATTGAAAACGGGATCCACCGCGTACGGGGCGTTGTCGAGGGCGCCTGATAAGGCGGCGCTGATCATGGCCCGCGTGTGCGCGATGCGCATGCGCGAACCGACGCCGCATGGGCCCCCCGTCCAGCCGGTGTTCACCAGCCAGACCTTGGCGTTATGCCGCGCGATTCGATCGCCGAGGAACTTCGCGTACACCGTCGGGTGGAGCACCATGAACGGCGCCCCGAAACAGGTGCTGAACGTCGCGCGCGGCTCGGTGACACCCTTTTCGGTTCCCGCGACCTTGGCCGTGTAGCCGGAGAGAAAGTGATACATCGCGGCTGCAGGCGAGAGCCGCGCGATGGGAGGGAGCACCCCGAACGCGTCGGCAGTCAGCATGATGATGTTCTGCGGATGGCCCGCCTCTCCCGACGGCACCGAGTTCTCGATGAACTCCAGGGGATAGGCGCCTCGCGTGTTCTCGGTCAACGCGTCATCGTCGAGGTCGAGATGCCGTGTGCCGGCGTCCATGCGCACATTTTCGAGCACCGTCCCGAACCGCCGCGTCGTCGCGTAGATCTGCGGCTCGGCTTCCGCCGACAGCCGAATCATCTTCGCGTAGCACCCCCCCTCGATGTTGAACACGCCGTCCTCGCTCCAGGCGTGTTCGTCGTCGCCGATCAGCCGCCGCGCGGGATCGCTCGAGAGGGTTGTCTTGCCCGTGCCCGAGAGGCCAAAGAACAGCGCGACGTCTCCTGCACGGCCGACGTTTGCCGAGCAATGCATCGACATCACGTTGCGCAGCGGCAGCATGTAGTTCATGACTGTGAAAATCGATTTCTTGATCTCCCCCGCGTAGCTCGTGCCGCCGATCAGGACGAGCTTCTTCGCGAAGTTCAGCAGGATGAAGACTTCGGAGTTGGTCCCATGCGACTTCGGGTCCACGGTCAGCCCCGGCATGTCGATGACAGTGAACTCGGGATTGTGGGCCGCACGGCCGACGGCGTCCGGCGCCTCGATGAACATGTGGCGCGCGAACAGGCTGTGCCACGCCTGCTCCGTGATGATGCGGACCGGCAGGCGGTACCGCGTGTCGGCCCCGGCGTAGCAGTCCTGCACGAAGAGTTCCCTGCCCTCGACGTAGTTGAGCAGCCGCTTGTGAATGGCATCGAAGTTCTCGGGCTCGATGGGGCGATTCACCTTGCTCCACCACACCTTGTCTTCGCTCGAGGGTTCGCGAACGATGAACTAGTCGTTCGGCGACCGTCCCGTGTGCTGCCCCGTCCGGCAGACGAGTGGGCCTTCGACGGAAATGCTCGCCTCGCGGCGGCTGACCGCCTCTTCGTAAAGCGCCGGAACGCTGAGGTTCCAGAAGACCCTTGCCACGTTCTTTATGCCATGCCCCTCGAGGCCGGTTGCCTGCTGCCCCTGCGCCATTTCTCTCTCACCCCCAAAAACGACGATCGTATCAAAGAGGGGTCAGGCCGTCATTGCGTAAACGACGATATTGACCGCGAACTTCGTGTTGTACTCGACGATGGAATTGAGCACGTTCGCGGCAACCTTGGGGTTGTAATCCCAGTCACCGGACTCGTAGCGCAGCCGCGCGAACACGAACTCGGACGCGCGCGGACGTCCCTGGCCCGCCATCCGGGGCATTCTAGCGGCCCCGACCTCTATAATGGGTGTGCTGTGTTCTCGTGGCCTGTTGTGCCGTGGCCAGCCGTGTTGCACACCGTGGCTTGTAAACGTTTGATGGCGCAGGGCGTAGTTTGATGGCAGGAGCCAAACCGGCGGGTTCACCCGCGCGCGAAGCGGACGGCGCGGCGGCTTCGGCCGTCAAATCGGCACAAGCCGAGGGGCGGCTTGCCGACGCGCGGGAGCGGTATGCCGAGCTGGTGGGCAGGCACCAGCGTCGCGCCTCGCGCATTGCCTTTCACTACCTCCGCGACGCCGCGGAGGCCGACGAGGCGGTGCAGGACGGGTTCGTCAAGGCGTATTCGCACCTGCAGACGTTTCGCGAAGAGTTCCCATTTGAAGTCTGGTTCACGCGCATCCTGATCAACGGATGCCTGGACCGTATCAAGGCGCGGACGCGGCGCGAGCGTTGGATCACCTCGATGCCGGACGGCCCCGGTGGCGAGCGTGACTTCGCCGAACGGACGGCCGGGCACGGCCCCTCGCCCGAAGATCAGCTCCTCGCGAAGGAGCGGGGCCGCCGGGTCGCCACGGCACTGGCGAAACTGCCGGATCGGCAGCGGACAGTCTTCATGCTGAGCCACTACGAAGGCTGCAGCTCACGGGAGGTCGGCGCGATCACGGGGCTCAACGAGTCAACGGTTCGCGTGCATCTGTTTCGGGCAATTCGCAAGTTGAGGGTCCTGCTGAATGAAGCCAATCTTTAGCCGTCTCGCCGGCGGTCATCTCGATGACGCGACGCTTGCCGCGATCTGGACGTCGACGCCCGCAGCAGGCGCCACTCTCCCTGCCGGTGCAGCTGATCCGCATCTGGCGTCATGCGGAGAGTGCCGCGTGCGCTACGACGCATTCGCCTCGTGGATGGAGGAAATCCGCGCCGACGCACGGATGGAGGCCGCCGAGATCTTCACCCCCGAGCGCCTGGCCGCACAGCAGGCGGTCATCTCGCGGCGCCTCGAGGCCGCCGAGCGCCCGGCGCGGGTCATTGCGTTTCCGAAATTCCCCGCCGGCGGCAGCGGAAGAACGGCGCCCGTCCGCCGCTGGATCGCCGCGGCCGCGGCCGCGGGGCTCCTCGTCGGCGTCGGCCTCGGATCGATCATGGACCTGCGCCACGTGGCCGAGCGCCGCGGCTTCCCCGCGACTCGGACGGTCCAGCAGCCTCGGGTGGACGCGACCGCGCGTGCCGTGGTCCCGGCCAGCGCCGTCGTCAGCGAAGAACTTCTGCTCCTCGAGCTCGAGGCGGCCGCGACGCCGCAGTACGAGGCGCTCCGTGCTTACGAGACGCTGACGCCGCGGGCGGCCGATTTTCTGCAATCGTCCAGGTAAACGTTGAACGCGCCGCAGCCCGTAATCTTCCGCAAAGGCCTCGATATGAAAGAGGCCGTCGCCGGGGAGCTGTCGGCCGCCTACGACAGCGCGCTGGTCGACAAGGTCCGCGGCGGCGACTTCACCCACGTCTCGGGCCGGCTCACCGTCCACCTCGCCCGCGAGTTCGGGTTCTGCTACGGCGTCGACCGCGCCGTCGATTACGCCTACCAGGCCCGGCGGCGCTTCCCCGGGCGGAACGTGTTCCTGACCGGCGAGATCATCCATAACCCGCACGTCAACGATCGCCTGCGCGCCGAGGGCATCCGTTTCCTCTCCGATCCTCACGAACGCAGCGAAGCGCTCGGCCCTGACGACGTGGTGATCCTGCCGGCATTTGGCGTCACCGTGACGGACATGGCGCAGTTCACCGACCAGGGTTGCACGCTTGTCGACACGACCTGCGGCTCGGTGCTCAATGTCTGGAAGAACGTGACGCGGTACGCGCGCGAGGGCTTCACGTCCGTCATTCACGGCAAGGTCCGCCATGAAGAGACGCGCGCCACCGCTTCACAGGCACTGAAGTATCCGGAGGGACGATTCCTCGTGGTGCTCGACCGCGACGAAGCCGGCGTGGTCTGTGACTACATCCGGGCAGCGGGTGATCGCGACGCGTTTCTCCGCCAGTTCGCCGGTGCCGCATCACCGGGGTTCGATCCCGATCGCGACCTCGTACGCGTCGGCTGTGCCAATCAGACGACGATGCTCATGTCGGAGTCGCTGGCGATCGGTGAGATGGTCGGGCAGGCGATGCGCGACCGCTACGGTGAGGCGGAGCTCTCCGCCCACTTCCGCGCCTTCGACACGATCTGCAGCGCTACGCAGGAGCGGCAGGACGCCGTGAATGCGTTGCTCGACGCCGTTCCACTCGACCTGATGGTCGTGGTTGGCGGCTATAACAGCAGTAACACCTGCAACCTCGCGCGTATCTGCGCGGAGCGTGTGCCGACCTACCACGTCGCGGAGCCTGATGGCCTGGTCTCGGGGGAAGAGATCCGGCACCGCCCCGTCGGGGCCCCCTCTACCGCCACGGGTCTCGAACGGGTGTCAACCGGATGGCTGCCCAGCGAGGGGCCGGTGGTGATCGGGCTCACCGCCGGGGCCTCCACGCCAAACAATATTGTCGGGGAAGTAATTCGAACCCTGGATCGGCTGGCGAACGGAAACTCGGGGCTCTAGACCCGGCTCACCGTTCGATTCTGGAGAGTTCGGTTGCCGCCGCTTCGGTCAGGACGATCTTCACCTTCCGGCCGCGCTGACGGCTCAGGAACCGATAGAGGTCGCTTCCGGGCTTCACCATGACGGTCGCCTGCTCGCCGGGGGCCACGAACATCCATCCCGTCAGTGCCACTTTCACGTCGCCGCTCCTCGGATCGTGCAGATCGTCCATTCGACCCGTCCGACTGTCGGTCGTGCAAGCACACGCCATGAGGGATCTATTGACGGTTCAACGACATGCGGGACCGGCCGAACCGTAGAAGGGGGCGGCGGTAACCACAGGACAGGTAAACATGGGGCCCACCCTGGGTCGTAAATACACGTGTCACTTCTTTCCCGGAGATCAGCAACACAAATGGCAAGGCAGATCAGTCGGGCTCTTCTCGTGCTCATGACGGCCGCAGGCCTTCCTCTGACGGTTGAGTTGGCCGGTTCGGAGCAGCGCCCCACACAGCCGCCCGCGCAGGGGGATCGGAAGGATGAACGATCGTCGTCCGGTCATCAGCGCACAGCCTGGTGGAAGGATGAAAAGGCCAGAGCCGAAATCGGTTTCACGTCCGACCAGGCCGCCGAGATCGACCGCATCTTCAAGCAGTACATCGAGAAGGCCAGACCGCTTCGCGAGGAAGTCAACACGCTCGAGAAGGGGCTGTCCGAGACGATGAAAGCCAACACCGCGGACGTGTCCGTGGTCGTGCAGCAGGTCGACAGGGTGGAAAACAAGCGCGCCGAGCTGAACAAGCTGCGCGTCGTGATGTTGTATCGCATGCACCGCGTCCTGACCCCCGAACAGAACGTCCGGCTCCAGGCCTACATGGACCGCCGCGAGGCCGAGCGGAAGAAGCAGGACGGCGACCGCCGCTGGTAGCTACACTACATTCCCGGTTTTTCGTCCGCCGTATCACTGGAGGAGATTCGTGAGCAAGACCGCACGCACGCTGGCCGCCGCCGGCTTCATCATCGCTTCGACGCTTCCCGCTTTCGGTCAGAGTGCCGCGCCGCCCAGCGACGAACACGTCAAGGCGCTGATCGCCCAAGCCATGCAGCAGACTCCTCAGCCACCGGCGGCGCCGCGGCCGTACGGGGAGCAGCCGACCGGTCCTACGGTGAATCTCACCGAACAGGAAGCGGTCGCGCGCGCCAGAGAGAGGAACCTGACGCTCATCTCCGAACGGATCACGCCGCAGACGTTCGATTTCTCGCTGGCGGCGACCCGTGCGGTCTACCTCTTCAATCTGACGTCCTCGACCGGGTACCTGAACAACACGCAGCTGAACACGAACGCCTTCCAGGGCGGCGGCCAGACCAAGACCGAGACATCGAGCTGGAGCGGCGGCCTCAGCAAGCGGATGTGGCGCGGCGGTGGCAACTACGCCGTCGGCTGGACGAACAACCGCGACACGACGAGCGCGACGAACTCGAACTGCAGCCCTTGCTTCAGCTCAGGCCTCGACGGATCGTTTACGCAGCCGCTGATGCGCAACTTTCGCATCGACAATACCCGCGCGCAGATCCTGACCAACGAGCTCAGCCAGGACATCGCGGAAATCAACCTGAGCGCTCAGGAAGTCTCGGTCCTCGCGCAAGTCCGGAATGCCTACTGGGAACTCGTCTACGCGCGAGAGGCGGTGGTTGCCGCGCAAAGCTCCCTGGAGCTGGCCACCAAGCTGGTGGGAGACAATCGCGTGCGCGTCGAGATCGGCACGATGGCACCGATCGACGTCGTCCAGGCGCAAGCCGAAGAGGCGAACCGCCGCCAGCAACTCGTGACCGCGCAAGCGACGCTCCGCAACAACGAGCTGGCGTTGAAGCGGCTGATCGTGGGCGGGACCGACGACGAGCTGTGGCGCGCGACGATCGTTCCCGTCGACCGCCCGACCATGACGGCCCAGGCAATCGACCTCGAAGCCGCCGTCCGCAATGCGCTCAGCCAGCGTACCGATCTGGCGGTGACGAAGAAGAACCTCGAGACGACCGACATCACGCTGCGGACCTTCGAAAACGAGACGAAGCCGTCGCTCGACGTGGTCGGCACCATGCGTCTGAGCGGCCGCGCGGGTGTCGGCCGGGAGGTCCAGGACGTCATTACGGGGCAGCTCATCCCCGCGCCGAGCGGGTCATACCTGAATGCGCTCGGCCACATCGGGACGTTCGAAGCACCGCGATGGGACGTCCGCCTGAACCTGAGCTACCCGCTGGGCACCAGCGCGGCGAAGGCGAACGTGGCACGCCAGCGACTTCTGCGCGGCCAGACCGAAGCGTCCCTCAAGGCCGTCGAGCTCCAGATCGCGACCGAGGTCACCGGCGCGGCGCTTGCCGTGCGGAACTCGCTCGAAGCCATGCAGGCCGCGCAGGTGTCACGCGAGCTCTCCGAGCAGCGGCTGAACGCGGTCCAGAGCAAGTTCGAAGTCGGCATGAGCACCAACTACGAAGTCGTCCAGGCGCAGCGCGATCTGAATGATGCGCGCAACAGCGAACTGCGGGCGCAGCTGAATTACCAGCGCGCCATCGTCGATTTCCAGCGCGTCCAGGTCACACGGTAACGATGCGAAGAATCGTTGTCATCGCGGTCGTCGCCGTCATCGGCCTTGCGGGCGTCCTGTTGTACAAGCGCAACGGGAGCGAGAGCGCGGCAGCGGCCGCCACTGCCGGCGGCGGGCGCGGTTCGGTTCGTCCGCCGATGCCGGTCGAGTTCGCGCCGGTGACCCGCGGCCCCGTCGCCGAACGGTCGACGATCGTCGGGACCCTGATCGGCGCCGCCACGGTCGAAGCGGTGCCGAAGGTGAACGGACGCCTCCAGCAGGTCAACGTGCGACTCGGGGATCCGGTCCGGCGCGGACAGGCGATCGCCAAGGTCGAGGACCGGGAGATTCGCGAGCAGGTGAACCAGGCCGAGGCGGCCTTCAAGGTCTCGGACGCGACAATCCGGCAGCGCGAAGCGGACTTGAAGCTGGCGCAGACGAACCTGGAACGCAACCGTAGCCTTCTGGACCGGCAGCTCCTGCCCCGCCAGACCTACGATGACACCGACGCCCGGCATCAGGCCGCCGTCGCGCAGCTCGATCTCGCGCGTGCCCAGCACGCGCAGTCGAAGGCACGGCTCGACGAGCTGCGGATCAACCTGTCCAATACGGTCATCTCGTCGCCGGTCGACGGATTCATCGGCAAGCGCTACCTCGATCCGGGAGCCGCGGTCAGTCCCAACGCGCCGGTGGTCTCGGTGGTGGATATCCGCACGGTGCGCATGGTGGTCAACGTCGTCGAGAAGGAGGTCAAGCGCCTGAGCAACGGCATGGAGGCCCAGGTACAGGTGGATGCGTTCCCCGGCGAAAAGTTCGTCGGGCGCGTCGGCCGGATCGCGCCGGTGTTCGATCCCCAGACGCGTACGGCGGAAATGGAAATCGAAGTCCCGAACCAGGGCTACCGGCTCAAGCCGGGCATGTACGCGCGCGTCGAGCTCACGCTCGACAGCCGGCCCAACGCGCTGACGCTGCCGCGTGCCGCGATCGTGGAGCTCGAAGGCAAGAGCGGCGTGTTCGTGGCAAGCGGCCCCGCCCCGGCGTCCAGTGCGACGCAGGCTCCAGGCACCGCGCCCGCCCTCACTGCCCGTTTCGTTCCCGTTGTTCTCGGCATCCGCGACGCGGACGTCGTGGAAGTGACCTCAGGCGTCACTGAAGGCATGCGCGTCATCACGACCGGCGCGCTCGCGCTGAAGGACGGCGATCGCATCGTCGCGTCCGGCAGCGGCGGGCGAAGGGGGGGCGACGCACCTCCCGGTGGCGCGCGGCAAGGGGGTGAACGGTGAGCATTCCGCGCATGGCGATTCAGCGGCCGGTCACGATGTTCATGCTCTCGGGCGTGATCATTCTCATCGGCTGGCTGTCCTTCACGCGTCTGCCGGTCGATCTGATGCCGGATATCTCTTTCCCGAGTATCACCGTGCGTGTGACGTACGCGGGCGTCGGGCCGCTCGAGATCGAAGAGCTCGTGACGCGTCCGCTCGAACAGGCGATGAGCGCGGTCGCGGGGCTCGAGCGGCTCGAGTCCACGTCTTCGGAAGGGTCGAGCCGCGTCACGCTGAACTTTGCGTGGGGCACCGACCTGAACGAGGCGGCCGACGACGTGAGAAACCGTCTCGATCGTGTGCGTGGACGGCTACCGGAAGAATCCGATGCCCCGGTCCTGTTCAAGTTCGACGCGAACACCTTCCCCATCATGGGGGTCGGTGTCGAGGGGGACTTCGATTCGATCCGGCTTCGCGAGATCGGCGAGCACGACCTGTCCCCGCGCCTCGAGCGAGTGCCGGGCGTGGCGTCGGTCACGGTCGAAGGGGGCTTGCGCCGCCAGATCCACGTCGAGCTGTCGAAGGAGAAGATCACCGCGTTGAACCTGCCGGTCGACCGGATCACCAACCTCCTGCGGAGCGAGAACCAGAACATCCCGCTCGGTGAGATCGACGAGGGGGATCGCACCTATCTCGTGCGCAGCCAGGGTCAGTTCGAGAACCTTCAACAGATTCGTGATCTTGTCGTGATGACTCGTTCGGGCGTGCCTGTGTACCTCCGCGACATCGCCGAGGTGAACGACGCCGCCGAAGACTTCCGTTCCTTCACGCGCATCAACGGCAAGCCCGGGGTCCGTCTCCGGATCACGAAGCAGTCGGGCCAGAACACCGTCCAGATCGCCGATGCCGTACGGGTGGAAGTCGCAAAGATCAATCGCGAGGTTCCAGGAATCACGCTGACCGTCCTGGACGACAGCTCCATCTTCATCAAGCGTTCGATCACCGCGGTGCAGGAGCACGCGCTCCTCGGTGGCGTCCTGGTGATGCTGATCATCTTCGTCTTCCTGCGCGACATCCGAGCCACGTTCATCGTGTTCACGTCGATCCCGATCTCCGTGATCGGCACGTTTGCGCTGCTCTACTTCAACGGTTACACGCTGAACACGATGACCTTCGGCGGCCTGGCGCTCGGCGTCGGCATGATCGTCGACGCCTCGATTGTCGTCATCGAGAACACCTTCCGGCACATGGAACACGGCAAGGACCGGATGCAGGCCTCGATCGAAGGCTCGGAAGAAGTCTGGTCCGCGATCCTGGCGTCGACGCTGACGCACATTGCGGTCTTCATTCCGCTCCTCTTCCTGACCGGCGTGTCGAGCATTCTCTTCAAGCAGCTCTCGGTCGTCGTGATGTTCTCGCTCACGATGTCGCTGTTTGTCGCCGTCACCATCGTCCCGGTGCTGTGCTCGAGGATGTTGAAGTTGCCGGCGCCCGCCGCTCAACGCCGCGGCGTGGTCGGACGCCTTTACACGTGGAGCGAACGATTCTTCGCGGGCATGGATAACGGCTACAGCCGGCTCATTCGACAGTCGCTCGTGCATCGCCCGACCGTTCTCGGGATTGGGGCAGCCGCTGTGGTGGCCGCGGTGCTGATCCTGCCGACGATCGGCTTCGAACTGATGCCGCAAGCGGATGAGGGGGAAGTCGGCGTGACGGCTGAACTGCCGGTCGGCACGCGCATCGAGCGGGCGCAGGACGTCGCCACACGGCTCGAAAGCATGATCCCCGAGCTCGTGCCCGAGGCCGAGATGGTGCTCACGCAGGCCGGAAGCGGCGGGTTCATGGGGGGTGGTGCGAACCGCACGAACGTGACGGT
>JACDCA010000332.1 GCA_013694635.1 Acidobacteriota bacterium
CGACACGAAAAAATCATCCATCTGACGGATGAACCAGCTCTGGAGCTCGTGCTCGTCCTTGAGCCGCAACTCCTTGATCCGCGCCTGGATCCTCTCGCTGGTCTTCCATTTCGCCTTGTCGGCTTCATCGCCGCCGATGTGGATGTAGCGGCCGGGAAAGATCGCCAGCACCTCTGTCGGGCCGCGGCGCGCGCGCCCGACGAGCGTCTCCTTCCGCCACGCCCCCACTTCGGTGAGCTTCGGATACTGCTTGATCTCGAGCCGCCAGCCCTGGTCCTCGGTGAGGTGCCAATGGAATACGTTCATCTTGTGGAGCGCGAGAAGATCGATGTATTTCTTCACGAACTCCTTCGGCATGAAATGACGTGCGACGTCGAGGTGCCCTCCACGCCACTGGAACCGCGGAAAGTCTTCGATGGTGACCGCTGGCATGGACCACTCGACGGCGCCCGCGGGCGCCTCGCGGAATATTGCGGGTGGCAGCAGCTGCCTTATCGTCTGCACCGCGTAAAAAAGACCCGCCGCGCCGGGCGCGCGCACGGTCACGCCGCCCGGACGGACGTCCAGGAGGTAGCCTTCCTCACCGAGCCGCGTGAGGCTGCGGTCGCGGCGAAGCGAGATCGATCGCGTGGGCACTGTCCCGCTCGACACCACCCGGAAGGTGATGCCGGTGGCTGGCTCCAGATAGCGGGCAAGCTGATGCCCGGCCGCGGCGCTCGCCGCGTCGGTTGAGATCACCGTCCGTTCTGTAATGGCAAAGCGTCCGTCATGCGGCGTCAGTTTCACGGGTTGCGGGACGATCTGCTGGGCCGACACGGTGGTCGCAGTCAGCAGGAGGAGCCCCACGGACAGAGCCGGCAGCCAGGTGCGCATGGCGAGGGATGATACACTTTTGCATCTTAGTTTCTCGATGCATCCTGACCTTCAGCACCTGATCCATCTTCAGGCGCTTGATAACACCGCAGAACGTTTGCGCAGGCGGATCGAAGAGATTCCGCTGGCGCAGCAGTCGCTCGATGCGCGCCTCGCGCAGCGGACAGCCTCTGCCGACGCGGTGAAGCAACGCATTGCCGCGAACCAGGCGGCGCGCCGCGACATCGACAAGGACCTTTCGGTCGTGCAGACCCGCCTCAGCAAATTCAAGAACCAGCTGATGGAAGTCAAGACCAACAAGGAATACCAGGCGATGCAGAAGGAGATGGCGCACGCCGAGGAGGAAGTCAGCGCGCACGAGACACGGATGCTCGAACGCATGGAAGAGGGAGACGGGCTGGCCGCGGAACTGAAGACCGCCGAAGCGGCGCTGAAGACCGAGCAGGCAGTGGTCGCCGGCGAGCGGACGAAACTCGAAGCCGAACGTGCCACCGATCAACATCAGCTCGAAACGACGCTCGCGGAACGAGCCCGCGTCGTCAGCCAGCTGTCACCGGACGCGCTCGCCACGTTCCAGCGGATCGCCCACGGCCGCAAGGGGCTGGCCATGGCCGAGGCGCGTGACGGCCTCTGCGTCGTCTGCCACGTCCGCCTGCGGCCGCAGGCATTCAACGAAGTCCGCCGCAACGATCAGCTGATCCAGTGCGACAGCTGCTCGCGCATCCTCTATTACGTGCCGGTTCCGACCCCCGCAACACCCTCTTGATCACTGCGTACATCGACGGGGGCGCCCGGGGCAATCCGGGCCCGGCTGGCTATGGCGTTCACATCGAAATGCCTGACGGCAGCGTCGAGGAACTTCACGGCGCGCTGGGGATCGCCACCAATAATGTCGCCGAGTACAACGGGTTGCTGGCCGCGCTTCGATGGGCAGTGGAGCACGGTCACAAGGACGTGAAGATCCACGCAGACTCCGAGCTGCTGGTGAAGCAGATGCGCGGCGAATACAAGGTGAAGAATCGGGGACTGCAGCCGCTGGTGGCGCGCGCCCGCATCCTCGTCGCCCAGCTCGATCGCGTGACGTTCGAGCACGTGCGCCGGGAGCAGAATCAGGACGCCGACCGCCTGTCGAACGTCGCAATGGACGACGCCGAGGAAGCCCTGCGCAACCCGGCGCCGCCAACTGGACCCCCCGGCCAGGGCGAGCTGTTCTAGCCGGCCTTCAACGCCTCGACCGGATCCACGCGCGCGGCCCGCAGGGCGGGCAGGACCGACGCCGCGCACACCACGCCAATCGTCGCGACCGCGATCACCACGTACGTCACAGGGTCCGTCGCGCTCACTCCCCACACGACGTTTCTCATCACACGGCTCGCCGCGAGTGACGCCGGGATACCTGCGGCGAGTCCGGCCGCCGCGTAAGCGAGCGCTTCCCGGAAGACAACGCGCATGATCCGGCCGCGTTCCGCCCCGAGCGCCACCCTGATCCCGAGCTCGCGACGGCGCTGCGCAACCGAGTAGCCGACGACGCCGTACACGCCGACGATGGCGAGAAGGAGGCCGACGGATGCGAAGCCTGCGAGCAGCGTCAGCAGCAGCCGCGGCCGGCCGAGGCTGCCGCTCACCCGCGCGCTCATCGTCTGGATGTCTGAGAGCGGAACATCGCGATCGACCGACCAGATCGCCTCGCGCACCGCCGGGACGAGACCCTGCGGATCACCTGTCGCCCGCACGGCGATCAACCAGGGCGAATGGGACGAAGCCGTCGGTTCGGAGCCCGAACAGCGCAAACTCCCTCTGCATCACGGCGACGACCTGGTACGGGTCGCCGTCGAGGGCAATCGAACGTCCGATGATCGATCGCCGCCAAACCGCTTCATCCAGAGGTCGTGCGTCAAAACGATGACGGCGTCGGCACCGGTCCGGGCCGCAGCTTCATTGAACGGACGGCCGAGCAGCGGCTGAGCACGGACCGTGTCGAACAGGTTGCCCGACACCTTCGCGACGGTAATGCGGGTTGGGTCTCCCGCGCCCGTCAAAGACATCGACCAGCCAGGCGCGACGGCGCCGATGCCGGCGAACATCGGCGCGCGTTCCCTGAAATATACGAGGTCCGCGTTCGACTGAAAGCGTCAGGGCCAGACGGCGACGAGACGCTCGGGCTCGGGGAACGGAAGCGGCTTCAGCATGACGCCGTACACGACCGCGAGGATGGCCGCGTTGGCCCCGGCGGCCAGCGCGAGAGTGAGAATCGTCGTGAGTGTGAAGGCTGGCGCCCGTACGAGCGCACGCACGGCGATGCGGACGTCCTGCGGCATCGGAAACCCCCGTGCGCTTAGACGTGAAGGCAGATCAGCGGTTGGCCCGAATCACGGCAGCCATTCGTCCCGCATCAGGGCCCGCTGCGCGGTACGAATGGAAGATATCCGGGTGGGTCCGCGTGCAGAGGCCGCTCACGTGAATAGTGGATCGCGGCACACCGGCCTGCTCCAGCT
>JACDCA010000347.1 GCA_013694635.1 Acidobacteriota bacterium
CCACGTTGCGACCGAGATGCCGTCCTGGAGCGTTACGTTGGGGAGCGCCAATGTGCGACGGCGAACGTGCGCTTCGATCAGGTCCCGGGTCGCGCAACACAGCTCGAAACCGGAATCGAACCGGACGCCCCATCCTCCCGGCGTGAGCCACGCGACGTCGCGGGCGGCGTCGAGAACCTGCGCTCCCTGTTGGACCATTTCAGCGGGGAAACCCGGAAACAGCCGCTCGATCTCGTTCGCGCCTCGCGCGAGCAGCACGTGAACGTGCCGTGACTGCGGTACGCCGGCGCGTGGTGCCGCACTGGCGCACATAGTCACGGTCCAGAACCGTGACTTGTTCCAAACGCTCCGCCAGCATGGCGGCAACGACCGATCCCACAACGCTGCCGCCGATGACGATCGCATGCCGGGGTTCGTGGTCTTGCTCGAGGTGGTCACTTGGGGTCTACTCCGTTAGAATCCCCGCCCCCACACGTGCAGGGCTGGGATTCGTTACGATAGCGGCCGGGCGCGAGCGATGTCTTCAGGCGGCGATGAATTTTGGATGAAAGAGCGATGAAGTCGAGTGCTCCGAACGGCCCGGCTCGTCGGTATCGCTACACCTTCGAACCCTACAGCCTCGACACGGCCGCGCGGCTCCTGTCGAAAGGCCACGAGTCGCTGGCGCTGGCCCCGAAGGCGGTCGAGACACTCCTCGTTCTCGTCGAGCGCGCGGGGCAGGTTGTGAGCCGTGACGAGTTGCTCGAGTCGGTCTGGCCGGACGCGTTCGTGGAACCGAACAACCTCGCGCAGCAGTTTCGATGGTGCGCGAGGCGCTCGATGATCGCGGGAAGCGCCCGCAGTACGTCGAAACTGTTTCGCGCCGGGGATATCGCTTCATTGCCCCCGTGACGTCGCACGCGCGATCGGAATCGATGGCGCGGCCAACTCCAGCGACCGCTCCCGACCATCCCGCAAGTCCGTTACACGCGCAGCGGCACGGTCAACATTGCCTACCAGGTGGGGCGCACTACCTGCGGCAGGGGGCGAGCCCGGGCGCGGCGCTCGCACTGACGCGAATGAACGCTGAAGTCGACATCCGGCAAGCGTTGCCGCTCGTGCGCGTGCCGTCACTCGTTCTGCACCGGTCCGGCGATCGCTGTCTGGTGGTCGACGAAGGCCGCTATCTCGCATCGCGAATACCGGGTGCGCGCTTCATCGAGTTGCCCGGCAACGATCACCTGCCATTTGTCGGCGATCAGGACGCGATTGTTTCCGCGGTGCTCGCCCAGGCCGGCATCGCCGCGAGCGCCGGTCTGCACACGCGTGAATGCGCACAGCGCAACGGCGGCGTCGAAGGGATGGCAGTGAGCGTCGCCCGCGCAATCGCGGAGCGCGCGGCGCCGGGCGAGTTGCTCATCTCACGGACCGTGAAGGACCTCGTCGCTGGCGTGGCGTTCAGATTTACCGAACGCGGCCGCCACGTGATGCCCGAGGATGCGGGGGAGTGGCGCCTCTACGCCGTGCAGTCGTTCGTGGGCGTATGATTCTGGAATGACGCGCCGTTTCCTTGCGCTGGTCCTTCTCGCCGCGGCGGCCGGCGGCGTCATGCGCGCGCAGGCGCCGCCCGGCGCACCTGTGCCCGACCGTGTCCTCACCCTCCAGGCCGTCGCGCAGGACCGCAAGGGCAACCCGGTCACCGATCTCAAACGTGAGGAGGTCGAGGTCTGGATCAACGGCTTCCGCGTCCCGATCCAGACGCTGGTCGCGGTCACACCGACGACAACGGAGCCGACCGGACGGCTGATCGTGCTGCTGCTCGACAACATCACCATCGATCCGCGGATGGTTCCGCGCGTGAAGGAAGTGGCGCGGCGTTTCGTGACGAAAATGCTGCCGGAGGATCGCATCGCGGTCGTCATGCTGAACGGCGACGCGGTCGAGGTCACGTCGGATTCCTCGCGCCTCCTGCGACGGATCGAGTCCTACAACCAGACAGCCGCCTTCGTGACCGCCGACCATATTGGCACGCAGGTACTGACGACCGTGGCCGCGCTGTCGCGCGAAGTGAGCGAGACGCCCGAACGCCGCAAGGCGATCGTGGCCATCGGTTCCGGGTGGCTGCTCGACGCGCCGATTCCGCCGCCGCAGGTCGGCGCCGAGGTTCGCCGTGAGTGGCTCGATGCCGTCCGCGCAATGGCGACCGCGGACGTCAATTTCTACGTCATCGATCCCGGAGGCGTGGGCACGACCCGCGTCGGGATGGGGAAGGACGGCTTCGCGCGCGACGCCGGCGGCCATGCCTTCGTCAACACCAACGATCTCTCCGGCGCCGTCGATCAAATCCTGCGCGAGGGCCAGAACTATTACGTCGTCACGGTTGGCGATCCGCCGGTGGGCCGGAACGCTCCCGTGCGCGAGCTGGACGTCCGCTCCCTTCGCCGCAACGTCACCGTCCGCGCCCGCCGCGCAATTCCTGGCGGGGGGATGCCTAACCCCTGATCACTGATCGCTTATCCCCGAACCGATCCCGGATCCCGGATCCCGGATCGGTCTGAAGATCAGGGATCAACGATCAGAGATTAAGGATTCCGGGCCCAAGGCCGTTGACCTTGAGTGCAGCCGGTAATACTCTTACTTCTAGGAGTAATACCATGCGAATCACCACGAAAGGGCAGGTCACCATCCCTCAGGCATTCCGCGTGGCGCTGGGTCTGCTGCCCCAGTCCGAGGTGGAGTTCGAACTCGACGGCGATTCCGTGCGCATCAGGAAGGCGCGGAAGAGCACCAGCCGCGGCGCGGCGGTGATCGCGCGCATGAAGGGGACGGCGACCTCCAGGCTCACGACCGACCAGATCATGAAGCTGACGCGAGCCTGAATGTGGCAACGCTGGTCGACAGCAACGTCATCCTCGACGTCGTCACCGACGATGCGGAGTGGGGGGACTGGTCGGCGTCGATGCTCTCTCGGGCCGCACAATCCGGGCGGCTCGTCATCAATCCGCTCATCTACGCCGAGGTGTCCTGCGGTTTCGATCGGATCGAAGAGCTCGATGACGCGGTGCCACCAGACTACTTTGCGCGGGAGCCGATGCCATGGCCGGCAGCGTTCCTCGCCGCGAAAGCGTTCATGAAGTATCGCCGTCGGGGTGGCGCCAGCAGGGCGCCATTGCCGGACTTCTATATCGGCGCCCACGCAGCGATCGCGCGTTACACGCTCCTCACGCGCGAGGCGCGGCGTTACTCCACGTATTTCCCGAAGTTGCGGATCATCGCGCCGTAAGCGGGCCTCATCTGCTTTCGGGTGGAGGGAGTCGGTGCCTGGGATTCACGACCGAATATCACAGGTGCCGGCGGGCACGTATAATCCCACCTCCGAATGTCAGCCTGTCGCCGGACGGCAACACGCTCGCGTTCTCCGCCCTCATCGACGGCCAGACGCAGGTCGGGGTGATGAACCCCACAACCGGTGACTGGTCGCTGCTGACCCGCGACCGTGCGCGCGGCGCGGTCGTCCATCTCGCGTGGGCGCGTGACGGTTCGCGGCTGCACTTCAGTCGGCACCAGTCGGAGAGCGGCGACCTGTTCACCGTCCCGGCCCTGGGCGGCGAAGCCCGCCTGGTGATCGAAAATGCGACCGGCCCCGAACCCCTGCCGGATGGTTCGCTGCTGTTCGTCCGACTGAACGCCGAAGGACGCGAGCAACTGCACCGGTTCTGGCCAGAGACGGGACGCCTCGCGCCGCTCCCGGTGACTGTGTACGCCTCCTTCGTCTTGTCGTTGCGCGCGTTCCCCGACGGCCGGGAGGCGGTGTTGTTCGGGCGCCCACTGAGCGCACCGCGCACCGACCCGCTGCAGTTGCTGGCGGTCGACGTGGACTCGGGTCGCATGCGCCGGCTTGCACCATGGCTGTCGGTGCCGAGCGGCACGGAAGAGGCGTGGCCGGTGGGTGTCAGCGTTGGCGGAACCGACGTCTTCATCGTCGAATACTCGGGACATTCGTCCACGCTGATTGCCGTTCCACGCGACGGGTCTGCCAGGCGCCGCGTCCTCTTTACGACGACGCAGTTGATCATTGCGGCCGACGAGGGGGCGGGCGGGCGGCTCTACGTCGATCAGGCGGACCGATCGATCGATCGAGCATCTCAGGTTCGGCGTCGCCGGTGGTGTTCCGGAGGTGCTCGCGAGCGGGCTCGCCACCACCGCCCTCGCAGCGCTGCCGTTGGGCGATGCACGGACGGCTTATGCCATAGCAGCGAACGGTCGCTTTCGTATTCTCGCCGGCCGTCCGCGCGAAGAGCTTGTGCCGTTCGTGGAGACACGCGATCAGACCCGCGGGCCCATGGTGCGGTTAAACGATCGCGAGTTCGCGTTCATCGGCGGAACCGAGGAGGAGCCGGTACTTGCGGTGGCGTCGATGATCGATGGCCGTGTCGTCCGCCGGGTCGAAGGGACACGCGGACGACGTATGACGCGCGTGGCGGCGTCGTCCGCAGTACCCTCTGGCCGGCGGCCATCGGCCGCGACGGACGAGTGGCCGTTGTCGTCGGGACCAGCGACTCCTGGTTCTGGGGACCAGCGGTGTTCGACCTGAACACCGGCCGGGTGGACCGCGGGCGAGTCGATTACGCCGGCGACGTGGAAATCGATCTGAGGTGGGACGGCGATCGGATCCTCGCGCTTGCGCGGCGCATCGAGGCGGCCCTTTGGCGCTTCGAGCGGCGACCTGTCGACCCGTGATCGCTCATCGCTGATCTCGAGATCGGGCGCAACGGCGGAAATACCGTCGCCCGCCCGCGGGCACCCGGGTCACGAGTGGGACGATGACCAGGGCAGCGGCGTAGAAGAAGAGGAGGTTTTGCGCGGCGCTGATCACTTCTGCAGATACTTCCGTGCCGACTGGTGCGCGAAGGCCGTATTGATGGTGTGGCTGGTCGCCGCAAGCGCTTTGGTGTAGTACTCCGACGCCTTCGCGGCGTCGCCTTTTTTCTCGTGGGCGCGGCCGAGCAACGCGAGCACGAAGCTGTCGTTCAGGTTCCCCTTGGAGAGCTCGGCAATCGCCGTGTCGTGGTCCCCACCCTCGAGGGAGACGTAGCCGGCCAGGTAGTGGTACTGCGGCTGTTCGTTGGGATTCTCTCCCTTGTCGAGCAGCGCCTTCATCGCCGCGGCATGCGTGCGCGCTT
>JACDCA010000357.1 GCA_013694635.1 Acidobacteriota bacterium
GTTCTGCGCCAGCGCGAAGAACGCGGCCAGGATCGCGGTACCGCCGCCGATCCACGCCACCGTGATCGCCGCATCGGGTGACATCGCGAAGAGCGGGGCACAGCGGGCCACCAGATAAACGCCGGCCGTCACCATCGTCGCCGCATGAATCAGGGCTGAGACGGGAGTGGGGCCTTCCATCGCGTCCGGGAGCCAGACGTACAGCGGTATCTGGGCGGACTTGCCGGTCGCGCCGACAAAGAGCAGCAGCGTCGCGACGGTGATGACGCCCAGGGTGGTTTCCCGGCCCATGCTCGACACCGCGGCCGCGACGTCCTGGAAGTCGAGCGTGCCGAACACCGCGAAGATCAGCAGCATGCCCAGGATGAAGCCGAAATCGCCGATGCGGTTGACGACAAACGCCTTCTTGCCGGCATCGGCGGCGGACTTCTTCCGGAACCAGAAGCCGATCAGCAGGTACGAACAGAGGCCGACCCCCTCCCACCCGACGAACATCACGGGGAAGCTCGCGCCGAGCACCAGGATCAGCATGAACGAGGCGAACAGGTTCAGGTACGAGAAGTAGCGTGCGTACTCCGCATCGCTCTCCTCGTGCATGTATCCCGTCGAGTAGATGTGAATCAGCGAGCCGATGCCGGTGACGATGAGGATCATCAGCACCGCGAGGTTGTCGGCGCGGAACGTGAGCGGGACCGTCAGATCGCCCGACGAGATCCAGGTGAAGATCGTCTGCTCGACCGCCGCATGGTGAGAAATGACCGACCACGCGGTCCCCGCCGACACCGCGAACGAGCCCAGCATCGCGGCGACGGCCAGGCCACCCGACACCGGCTTCGACAGCCGCCGCCCGACGAGGGCGTTGACCAGGAAGCCGATCAGCGGCAACAGCGGAATCAGCAGCAGCATCGAATCAACTCAGACATCAATCCCGCAGCCCGCATTCCGCATCCCGCACATCACCATCTGAGTGCCGTGAAAGCATCCGGATTCAGCGTCTCGCGGTGCCGGAACAACGCAATGACCAGCGCGAGACCCACCGCCGCCTCGGCCGCCGCCACCGTCATCACGAAAAACACGATGATCTGGCCGTCGACAGTCCCCAGGTACCGTCCGACCGCGACGAACGTCAGGTTCACGGCGTTCAGCATGATCTCCACCGACAGCAACATCGTGATGAGGTTGCGACGGAGGAAGACACCGGCCGTCCCGATGGCGAACAGCAGGGCGGACAGGATCAGGTAGTAGTTGAGCGGAACCACGAATCAACGCTCCTTGCGCGCGACGACGACCGCGCCGATCATCGCGACGAGAATCAGGATCGAGGTCGCCTCGAACGCGAACACGTGCCGCGTGAAGAGGGCTGTGCCGATCAGGGCGACGGAGCTCACGGAGGTCGCGGCGGGATCCTGCGCGAACCATGCCAGGCCCACTCGCGACAGCGCCCACACGATCTCCACACCCAGCAGCACCGACAGGACGGCGCCCACCTTGAGGCTGCGCGGGCCGATCGCGGCCGCCAGTCCGGCAGGCTCCTCGCGCGGTACGTTCAGCAGCATCACCACAAAGAGGAAGAGCACCATGATCGCGCCGGCGTAAATGATGATCTGCGTCACCGCGGTGAACGGCGCGTCCAGCAGCACGTAGAGCCCCGCGAGCGCGCCGAACGACGTGATGAGCAGCATCACGCTGTACATGGGATTGCGCTGGCCGACGACCAGCACGGACGCCACGACGGCGATCAGCGCGAACGCGTAAAAAGCAAAAACCTCCATGTCATTCCATCCACAGGACGAGCGCGGCCGTCCCGAGCAGGTTGAGCACCGCGATCGGCAGCAGCCATTTCCATCCGAATTCCATCAGCTGATCGTAGCGATACCGCGGCAGCGTCCAGCGCATCCACACATAGAAGAAGAGGATGAGGAAGACCTTCAGAAGGAACCACACCCATGCGAGCCAGTCGGGCAGGATCGGCCCGAGCCATCCACCGAGGTACAGGCTCGTCGCAACCGCCGCGACGGTCACCATGTTCACGTATTCGGCAAGGAAGAACAGCGCGAAGCTCATCGAGCTGTACTCGGTGTGATACCCGGCGACGAGCTCCTGTTCCGCCTCCGGGAAATCGAACGGCGCGCGGTTGGTCTCGGCGACCCCTGCCACCATGTAGACGAAGAACCCGACCGGCTGGAGGAAGACGTACCACTTCGGGATGAATCCCCACCAGGCGCCCGACTGGTTGAGGACGATCTCGCGGAGCGAGAGCGAGCCGGCCAGCATGATCACCGCGGCCAGGGCGAGGCCGTACGACAGCTCGTAGCTGATCATCTGCGCCGCCGAACGCAGGGCGCCCAGCAGCGAGTACTTGCTGTTGGACGACCATCCCGCCAGCACGATCCCGTACACGCCCATCGAGGCGATGGCAAAGATCACCAGCACGGCGACGTTGACGTCGGTCACCTGCAGCGGGATCGGCTCGTCGAGCAGACCAAAGAGCGTGGTGTCGGTGCCGAACGGAATGACCGAGAAGGCAGCGAAAGCCGCACAGGCTGACACCACCGGCGCAATGGCGAAGAGCAGCGCGTCGGCCGCCTTCGGCCGCAGCTGCTCCTTGAACATCAGCTTGATGACGTCGGCGAACGGCTGCAGCAATCCCTCGAACCCGACGCGGTTCGGTCCCTTGCGGTCCTGGATGTACGCACAGACTTTGCGCTCCATCCACACCATGAAGGCTGCAGACAGCACGAGCATGTTGAAGATGACGAAAATCAGCCCGAGATGAGCCGCGATCTGTGGGTTGAAAGACATCGTCAGTGTGCGTGGGCGACCGGCATCTTCGTTGCCCGCCAGTCGGCGGGCAGGGTGC
>JACDCA010000493.1 GCA_013694635.1 Acidobacteriota bacterium
AGGGATGAAAAGGCGTCGGTGGTGGACGGAAAGATCGCCACGCATCGAAACCGAGAATCGCTCCCGCCGAACGCCGCACTGACTACCAACCGAGCCCATGGCGCATCGGTCTTCACTCGGCGACTACTCATTAGTTCTCGATCGGTCGACTCGATTCACGCTAAGATTCGGCCCACTGCTGCCCCATACACTCGCTCCTGGCGCCCGTATCGGTCCCTACGAAATCGTCTCCGCGCTCGGCGCCGGTGGCATGGGCGAGGTCTATCGCGCCCGTGATGGAAAACTGAATCGCGACGTGGCGATCAAAGTCTTGCTGCCTTCGGTAGCGAACGATCCAGACCGTCTCGCGCGATTCTCTCGCGAAGCCCAAGTGCTCGCATCGCTCAATCACCCGAACATCGCGCACATCCACGGCATCGAAGAATCAAATGGCATCACCGCGTTGGTGATGGAGCTGGTCGAAGGCGAAGATCTGTCTCAACGAATTGCCCGCGGCGCTATTCCCCCCGACGAGGCGCTGCCGATCGCGCGGCAAATCGCCGAAGCCCTCGAAGCGGCCCACGACCAAGGAATCATCCATCGCGATCTCAAGCCCGCGAACATCAAGGTCCGGGCTGACGGAATGGTGAAGGTGCTCGACTTTGGACTCGCCAAGGCTCTCGATCCCGCAGGGACATCGAGTGCCGACGCGGCGATGTCACCGACGCTGTCGATTCACGCGACGCAGGCGGGCATCATCCTCGGCACTGCCGCCTACATGAGTCCCGAGCAGGCACGCGGCAAGCCGGCGGACCGCCGCGCCGACATCTGGGCGTTCGGGGCCGTGCTGTACGAGATGCTCACCGGGCGCCGCCCCTTCGAGGGAGACACGGTCCCGGACCTGATCGCCGCGGTGATCAAGGAGCGCGTCCCGCTCGAACATCTCCCTCCGGACGTCCCGTACGAGGTGCGCACGCTGATCTCCAGGTGCCTGGAGAAGGACCCGAGACAGCGCCTTCGCGATATCGGAGAGGCGCGCATTCTGCTGGCGCAGCCGAGTAGCGCGCCGACCGTGCCCGCGTCTGCCGCACCTGCCGCCGCGACACGGCGATCACCCCCGGCCGTCATCCGCGGGTTCGTCGCGCTGTCGGCCGCGCTTGCCCTTTCGCTGGCCGCGACCGCGTGGCTGGCGTGGCGCGCCTCTCGAACGGGATCAGCCCCCGTCGCCGTGTTCGAGATCGCGCCGCCGGACGGCGCGGAGCTGAACGCAAGCTTCACCCCGAAAGTGACGGTCTCTCCCGATGGCTCGATGGTGGCGTTTACCGCAGCGGCCAATGGGGAGTCGCATCTCTACGTTCGGAGGCGCGACAGTGTCACGGCGCGGCAGCTGCCGGGCACCGAGGATGCGAGGCACCCTGTCTTTTCTCCCAACGGGACGTGGATCGCGTTTTTCGCTGCGAATGCTCTGAAGAAGGTTCCTCTCGAGGGGCCTGTCGTACTGCTGACGAAGGTGAATAACGATGCTCGCGGGCTGGCCTGGGCCGACGGGGCCTCCCTGGTGTACGCCCCCGGAGCGGGGTCCGGATTGATGCAGATCTCTGCCGATGGTGGTGAACCGAAATCCCTCACCGTGCCGGATCCGGCAAAGGGGCAAACTCACCGCTGGCCCTGTGCAGTGCCTGGCGGTAAAGCCGTGCTCTACACCGTCGGGCAGACAAACACGCAGAACAATTACAACTTGTCAGCCATCGAAGCGGTCACGCTCGCCACCGGTGAGCGCCGCACGGTGCTGCAGGGCGCCAGCATGGCGGTATACGTCACGGCCGGACATCTCCTGTTCACCCGCGGCGGCACCCTGCACGCGGTGCCGTTCGATGCCGAGCGCCTGGCCACAACCGGCGCCGTCGTGCCCGTCGTGCAGGATGTCATGGACGTCGGGACCGGCGCGGCCCATGTGTCCGTCGGCGGAGACGGCACGCTCGCGTATATACCCGGGACGCGCAACATCCTGCACCTCATTGCGTGGCTCGACGCCGACGGCACGGCGCGGCCGGTCGACCTTGCGCCGGCTCAGTACAACGATCTCAAGATCTCGCCGGATGGCGCGCGCGTCGCGTTCTCACAGCAGGGGAGAGGGGTCTGGGTCTACGACCTTCAGCGCAAATCGGTCACGCGATTGACTCCCGGCCAGCACGACATAACACCGGCCTGGTCCGCGGACGGGAGGACGCTCTACTACGTCGATCGGTCGGGAGGTAATACGAGGTTCCTGCGAAAGCCGGCGGACGGAAGCCGGGGACCCGAGCCGGTGGCGGTGATCAAGCACCGCGGTTTTCTCAGCGAAGTGCTCGCCGATGGTGCGGCGGCGATCATCAACGTGAGCGTTCGCACGGAGAATACGGACCCGCACACGGACATTGCCCGCATCCGACTGGCGCCCGGTAACACGGACACTATCACCCCGACGAACATCGAGGCCACGCAGGCCGCCGAGTCTGCGGCAGACGTGTCGCCCGACGAACGATGGATGGCGTACCAGTCGGATGAGAACGGGACGCGCTCTGAGGTCTACGTGCGTGATTTGTCCGGATCCGGCGGACGCTGGCAGATCTCCAATGCCGGCGGTGAGGAGCCGTACTGGTCGCCCGACGCCCGGCGCCTGTACTACCGCAACGACGATGCGTTGTACGCCGTCGCTGTCGACACGCGCAACGGCTTCTCCGCGGGCGCGCCGCAGTTACTTTTCCGCGGTGTCGACAACACGCGGAACGACGGTCCCAGATACACCGTCGACCCGAAAACGGGCC
>JACDCA010000368.1 GCA_013694635.1 Acidobacteriota bacterium
TTCAAGCACGTGATCGAGCCGTCGCTCGTGATTCAACGCGTGACGGCGGTCGACCAGTTCGACCGGATCGTTTCGCTCGATGGGAGCGACTACGTGATCGGCAACGTCACCCGGTATACGTACAGCCTGGCGAACCGCATTTACGCGAAAAAGGAAAACAGCCGGGAGATCCTCAATGTCGGCCTGTCGCAGTCGTACTACACGGATGCGCGTGCCGCGCAGTACGATCGATCGCTTCAGTCCAGCTTCGACCAGACCACCAATGCCAACCGGTCGAACTTCGGCCCCGTCGCGCTGACGGCGCGGGCTGCCCCGACGCTCGGAATCCAGGGGAACTTCAGGGCCGAATACGACAGGCAGGTTGGCGCGGTGCGCACCGTGGCAGCCAGCGGAACCTTCAACAGCTCGAACGTGCTCCAGGCTGAAGCCGGGTGGAGCGTGCGCCGCTTCATCGAAGACCTCCCCGGCTTCGAAGAATCGCTCTCGAGCCATTACCTCAACGCATCGACGACGCTCCGGACGCGGCAGAACAAATTCGGCGGCACCTACTCCTTCAACTACGATCTGAAGCGCGACAGCTTCCTGCAGCGGCGTTACATGGCGTTCTATAACGCACAGTGCTGCGGCGTCTCGATGGAGTGGCAGACGTTCAACCTCCAGGGCAGCTACGCGGGGTTCGGCATCCAGCAGGACCGCCGGTTCAACATCTCAGTCACCCTCGCCGGCATCGGTGCCGTGCCGAATTTCTTCGGCGCGTTGTCGGGGCAGCAGGACCGCCGGTAGGAGCGCGCGCCACCATTGGTTGAAGTGCTCGTCACGGGTGGCGCCGGATTCATCGGCTCGAACTTCGTTCGCTATGCGCTCCGTGCGCATCCCGACTGGCGCGTCACGACCCTCGACAAGCTGACGTACGCCGGCAGGCGCGAGAATCTGCACGACGTCATGGACGATCCGCGGCACCGCTTCGTGCACGGAGATGTGGCCGATCCAGCCGTCGCGGCTCCGCTGGCCCGGAATTCCAACATCGTGGTCCACTTCGCCGCGGAAACGCACGTCGACCGCTCCATCCTCAGCGCGGGGGAGTTCATTACGACAGACGTGTTCGGCACGTTCGTCCTGCTCGAGGCGGCGCGTGAATCGCCGGCGTTGCGCAGGTTCGTCCAGATTTCGACCGACGAGGTGTACGGCAGCGTGCCCGAAGGGTCGAGCCGCGAGACCGACGAGTTGAAACCACGCAATCCGTACTCGGCGAGCAAGGCCGGCGCCGACCGGCTCGCCTACAGCTACTGGGCGACCTACGACGTGCCGGTGATCATCACGCGCGCATCGAACAATTACGGCCCGTACCAGTTTCCGGAAAAAGTCATCCCGTTGTTCGTCACCAACGCGATCGACGATATCCAGGTGCCGCTGTACGGCGACGGCCTCAACGAGCGCGACTGGCTCCACGTCGAAGATCACTGCCGGGCAGTCGACCTCCTCATCGAGGCCGCCGATAATGGCGAGGTCTACAATGTCGGCGGCGGCAACCACGTGCGAAACGTGGATCTGACTCAGCGAATTCTGCACCTGGCCGGGAAACCTGACTCGCTGATCCGTCATGTGGCGGACCGCCCGGGACACGACCGTCGCTATTCGGTCGACACGACCAAACTCCGCACGCTTGGCTGGGCGCCGCAAATGGCGTTCGACTCCGGTCTTGCCGCCACAGTGGACTGGTACCGCCAGAACGAATGGTGGTGGCGCCCGATCAAGGACGCGGATCCCGCTTTCCGGGCCTACTACGATACGCAGTACGGCCGCACACGGTCGTGACCGCTGCCCCATCCGGAGTTCCGCTGGTGACCGGAGCGGCGGGGTTTGCGGGAAGCCACCTCCTCGAACGGCTCCAGCGAAGTCACGACGCGGTCGCGGCCTGGTCCAATCCGGAAAGTAACCGGCCGCTGGCGGAGGTCGACGGCGTCCATTGGAGCGCAGTGGACCTGCTGGACGGCGAAGCCGTCGAGTGCGAGCTTGCGTCGCTTCGCCCCTCGGTCATTTTTCATTGCGCCGGGCTCGCGCTTGTCGCGGAGTCGTGGACACAGGCCGCACGCGCGCTGCAGGTGAACGCGTTGGCCACCTCACGCCTTCTCGACGCCGTCAGCCGCACCTGTCCGGCATCCGTAGTCGTCGTCACCGGGTCCGCGCTCGTGTACCGGCCCGCTGCCGTTCCGCTGAACGAAGACGACCCCCTGGGACCCTCTGATCCATACGGCGTCAGCAAGCTCGCGCAGGAGCTTGCGGGCCTCCATAGCGGTGCGCGGGTTGTGCTCACCCGCCCGTTCAACCATGCTGGACCGCGTCAGCCGTCGTCGTTCGTGACGTCGAGCTTCGCGAGGCAGATTGCGGAGATCGAGGCGGGGCGTCGTGAAGCGGTGTTGCGCGTCGGCAATCTCGATGCTCGGCGGGATATCACCGACGTCCGCGACACGGTCCGTGCCTACGAGACGCTGTCGCTGAACGGCCGGCCTTCGCGACCCTACAACGTCTGTTCCGGGGTCGCGCATCGCGTCGGGGATCTTCTCGACATGCTGTTGGGAATGGCGCGGATGCGCGTGGACGTGCAGCAGGACCCCGAACGCATGCGTCCGAGCGACAACCCGCTGGTCGTCGGCGACCCGTCCCGGATCGAGACCGAAACCGGGTGGCGCGCGGAAATCCCGATCGAGCGGACCCTTTCGGACCTCCTCGACTGGTGGCGCGGCCGGATCGCGGCGGAGGCGGTATCCGCTCGTAGCCCGCGACCGGAACGGAGCGAGAGCGAGTGAAGGTCGCCAGGCGGGGTGCAGGGGGCCCCGCCGATAAAGGACGGAAAACAGCAGTATCCGAAGACGCACGGCAACTCGTTCATATCGCATTCGGGGCCTGTGCCCTCCTGCTTCGCTGGCTCACCTGGTTCGAAGCGACGATGCTGGCGTCGATGGCTGTGGCGTTCAACCTGTTCGCCCTGCATCGCCTTGGCGGGGCGCGCCTTTTTCGCCCCGACGAACGCGGACGTTATCGACTCAAGTCCGGCATCGTCCTCTACCCCACCGCAATCGTCGGCCTCCTCCTGCTCCTTCCGGAGCGTCCGGACATCGTCGCCGGTGCGTGGGGCGTCCTCGCGGCCGGTGATGGCGCGGCGACGCTGATCGGCCGCCACGCGCCAATTCTTCCGCTGCCCTGGAACCGCGCGAAGTCGTTGGGCGGCACGCTCGCCTTCGTCGTGGTCGGGAGCCTCGCGGCTGCGGCGCTGATGTGGTGGTGCCGTGAAGCCGTCATCCCGCCCGTTTACTGGTGGTACCCGTTCGCCGCCGCCGTACTCGGCACCCTTGTCGCCGCGGCCGTGGAGACCATCCCGGTGTCGTTCGACGATAACGTCAGCGTCGCCGGCTCGGCAGCGCTGGTCATGTGGATCGTGTCGCTCGTCAGCGAAGATCTGCTGGCCATGACCGTCGCGAAAGCCACCGAGGTTCTTCCGGCCGCCGTTGCCCTCAATGCCGTTGTTGCTGCCGCAGGTTATTTCGTGCGGTCGGTGACCGTGTCGGGGGCGATCGTGGGTGCCGTGCTCGGCACAGCAATTTTCGTCGCCACCGGGTGGCAGGGGTGGACGCTCCTCCTCGCGACGTTCGGCGCGGCCACGACCGCGTCGCGTGTCGGGTGGCGGCGCAAGACGGCGCTCGGCATCGAAGAGTCTCGGGGCGGCCGGCGTGGCGCGGCCAATGCGATCGCGAACACCGGCGCTGCCGCGGTCGCGGCCGCGATGAGCGCCCTGTCGTACGGACACGACGCGGCCATGGTCGGATTCGCGGCGGCACTTACCGCGGGCGGGAGCGATACCGTCGCAAGTGAGATCGGGAAGGCACTTGGACGCCGGACGTTCCTCATCACCACGCGGCGGCGAGTGCCGGCCGGGACGCCGGGCGCGATGTCTGTCGCCGGGACCACCGCGGGGCTGATCGCTGCGGCTGCGCTCGGGAGTCTCGCGGCCGGACTGAACCTCATACCCTGGAGCGCGGTGGCTCCTGTCGTTGCCGGCGCGACCGCCGGCGCCCTCCTCGAGAGCATCCTTGGCGCGACTCTCGAGCCGCGCGGCGTCGTCAACAACGACATCCTGAATTTCATCAACACCGCGGTTGCGGCCTACGTCGCGATCAAGGTCTGGGGATTGATGTGAGTCGCGGCGCCGCTTCGCGGGCCGCGGTGTGGCTGGAGCTCGCTCGTCCCTTCACGCTCGTCGCTCCGGCTTTGGGAGTCGTCTCCGGTGCCGTTACTGCTGTGGGCGCGGCGCCGCGCGATCCCTGGACGAGTGAGCTGATTGCGTTCACCGCAATAGGCGCGGTCATGGCGGCGGTGCTGAATGCCGGTAACAACGCGCTGAACCAGATCTACGACCTCGAGATCGATCGGATCAACAAGCCGCAGCGTCCGTTGACGAGCGGCCGCATGTCCATTCGCGAAGCGTGGACGTTCACGTGCATCACCTACGCAATCGCGCTCGGGCTCGCCTGGAGGATCGCGCCAGGGGGGCGGCACGAATGTTTCTGGATCGTGGTGGCTGCGGCAGTCGCAACGTTAATCTATTCGTGTCCGCCACTCAGGACGAAGCAGCAGGGCATCTGGGCGAACGTCACCATCGCGATTCCACGGGGCGTGCTGCTGAAGGTGGCCGGATGGTCGTGCGTCAAGACCATCTGGGGGCTGGAGCCCTGGTTCATCGGGGGGATCTTCGGACTCTTCCTGCTCGGCGCATCCACCACGAAGGACTTCGCCGACATGGAAGGAGATGCTCGTGGCGGATGCCGGACGCTGCCGATCATCTATGGTGTTCGCCGCGCGGCGTGGATGATCTCGCCGTCCTTTGTCGTCCCGTTCCTGTTGATCTCGTACGGATCGTTAACCGGCATCCTCACCGGCAACTTCGTCCTGCTCCAGCTGCTGGCCGGCGTGATGTCGCTCTACGGCGCCTATGTCTGCTATCTCATGCTCCGCAAGCCGGAAGAACTCGCGCTCGACGCCAACCACGTGTCCTGGGCACACATGTACAGAATGATGTTCGTCGCCCAGATCGGTTTCGCGCTCGCCTACGTCTTCTAAGCCGGACGCCCCATTCGGGGACTGCCACCTTTTTCGGCGAAATAAAGGTGGCTGTCCCCATTTCCGGTTGACAGCCTTGCCTTAGCGTGGCGAAATAAAAGCGAACCGTGGCTGAACAGCCTGTATTTTTCGATCTTGGGAAGAGGCCGCCGACCACCCGGATGCTCGCGCTGAAGATCCGCGACGAGGGGGCGGAAGCCGCGCTCGATGACGCGCAGCGCCGCGCCGACGCTGCGCAATACCAGGAGGTCACCTGCCGATCCGCCCTGAATGCGGTCAAGGGGATGCCGTTCAACTGGACGCTCAACCCCTATCGCGGATGCACGCACGCCTGCCATTACTGCTTCGCCCGCCGGTACCAGACGCAGTTCGAGCTCGGGCCGGACGATCACTTCTCGTCGGTGATCTTCGTGAAAGTGAATCTGGTCGACGTCCTGCGGCGGGAGCTCGATAAACCAGCATGGAAGCGGGAGCAAGTCGCCGTCGGTACCGCCACGGATCCCTATCAGCCGATCGAAGGGCACTACAAACTCACTCGACGGTCCCTCGAAGCGTTGCTCGCCGGCCGGACGCCCATCGGTCTCGTCACGAAAGGCCCCATGGTCGTGCGCGATGCGGACGTTCTCTCCGCCATGTGCAAGTCTTCGGGCTGCACCGTGTACATGAGCGTCCCGTCGGTGGACGAGGACGCCTGGCGCGCGTTGGAACCGGGAACGGCGCATCCGCTGCAGCGGCTGCGCGCGGTCCGTCAGCTTCGTGATGCCGGCATCAATGCAGGGGTGTTGATGGCGCCCATCGTTCCGGGTTTTACGACGCAGCCCGCCAAACTCGAAGCGACCGTCAAGGCGATCGCCGACCATGGCGCGGCATTCGTCGGGGCGAACGTCATGTTCCTCAAAGGAGGGACGAAAGACCATTTCATGGGATTCCTCGCGAAGGAGTATCCCGAAATGGTCGAAGGCTACGGTCGCCTCTACGCCGGCGCGTACGCGAAGGCGGATTACATCGCGGGGGTGAGAGGAATGATCAGCGCTTTGCAGCAGAAATACGACGTCGCCCCTCGCCGAAGGGGGACGTCAGAACCCGAAGAGACGACCGGCGCACCCGAGCAAGCGGCCCTCGACCTCTAGCGCACTGAGCACCGAGCACACTACGCCGTCGCAGCCAACTCGAAGCTGCCCGAGCCCTGACTTACCTCGATGCTGAGCTTGCCGTCGCGCACGGCAGCGGTGAACGACGTTCCTTCGGTCCAGCGCTGACTGATCGGCAGCTTGATCTCGTTCTCGATCACGCGCTTGAGGAAGCGCGCGCCATAGGCCAGGCTGTAGCCGTCGGTGACGAGCTGCTCCAGCGCGTCGGGGGTCACCGTCAGCGTTCGGCTGCTCTTCGCCAGCGACCGCCCGATCTTGGCGATCTGCTGCAACGCGATCTCGCGGACTTCGTCCTTCGTGAGCGGCCGGAAGATCACGACCTCGTCGATCCTGTTCCGGAACTCGGGGCTGAAGCGGCGCTCGAGCTCACGGTTGATCTCCCCATGAACTTGTTCGACGCTGACCTGTTTCGAGAAGAAGCCCATCGGGCTGCTCAGCTTCCGGAAGCATTCCGACCCGATGTTGGACGTCATGATCACGATCGCGTCGCTCAGATAGACGCGCTTTCCGCGTCCGTCCGTGACCCAGCCCTCGTCAAACGCCTGCAGAAAGAGGTTCAGCATGCTGGGGCTGGCCTTCTCCACTTCGTCCAGTAGCACCACCGAGTACGGGTTGTCTTTCAGCGGGTTGGTCAGGACGCCGCCGCGTTCGGACCCGACGATGCCGCGCGGCATGCCGATCAGTTTGTCGACGGCCACCGCACCATCCTGGTACTCGGACATGTCGACACGGATCATCTTCTTTTCGTCGCCGAACAGGAACTCGGCGACTGATTTCGCCAGCTCTGTCTTGCCGACGCCTGTCGGCCCGAGGAACAACAGGACGCCGTCCGGCCTGTCGAAGCCGTCCTTCAAAGGACCCTTGTTCAGCACCAGCCGCCGGGCGACCGCCTCGATCGCCTTCCGTTGCCCCACGACACGCGTCCCGAGGCTCTGTTCCACGTTGCGGAATCGATCCGTAACGTCGCGGAACACCATATCTTCGGGGATGCGCGCGATCTTCGAGATGACGTTGACGACGTCGGCGCTCGTCACTTCCCAGCGACGTCCGATCTCCGCCTTCACGGACGCGGTGTCGAGCCAGCCGATGACCTTGTCCGGCAGCAGCAGGTGCCGCATGTAGCGGGGGGACATCTCCAGCGCCGTCTCGATCGCTTCGTCCTGGATCCGGACGGAGTAATTGCGTTCCAGCCGCGGACGCAGGCTGTAAAGGATCGTCCGCGTTTCTTCGATCGACGGCTCGGCGACGAACACCGTCCGGAACCGCCGCGCGAGCGCCTCGTCCTCCTGGACGAACTCCTTGTACTCGTTCGTGGTGGTCGCCCCGACGATGCGGACTTCGCCGCGTGCGAGCACGGACTTGAAGACATTCGCGGCATCCGACGGCGCGCCGAGCGCCGAACCGGCGCCGATCATCGTGTGCACTTCGTCGATGAACAGGATCAGGTTGGGCCGCTCCTTGATCTCACGGATGACGTTCTGGATCCGATCCTCGAACATCCCGCGGAGCATCGTTCCGGCCACCATCGTGTTCATCTGCAGATTGACAATCTGAGAGTCGCGCAGGCGTACCGGCACTTTTTCGGGCTCAAACTCGATCCGCCGCGCCAGGCCTTCGGCGATCGCGGTCTTGCCGACGCCTGGTTCGCCGAGCAGGAGCACCGAATTCGCGCGCTCGCGATGGCAGAGGATTTCGAGTACCTGATCCATCTCGTAATCGCGGCCGAACACGGGCGGCACCTTGTCCTGCCGCGCGAGCTGGTTCAGATTGGTCGCAAAGTGCTTGAGGAACGGCGGCAGCTCGAAGCGCTTCTTCAGCCGCTCCTCCCGCAGTTCGTGATCACGCATGCGGTTGGTCAGCCGTGACACGAGCGTCTCGGGCTCGATGCCGTGGCGGCGGATGATGGACACCGGTATGCCCTGTGTCTCCTCGAAGATTGCGGAAAACAGGTCCGTGGCTTCAACGGTATGACGGCCGAGCCGGCTCGCGTGGAGCAAGGCCAGCTTGAACAGCAGCTTGGTTGACGGCGCCACGCGCAGGTTCCGGCCGGGCGTATTCGGGAGCAGCCGAAGGTGTTCCTCGAGCGCCTGGACGATCTCGTGAGGGTTCAATTCCAGGTCGCGCATTACCTGGCCGAACATGTCCCACTCCACCTGTGCGAACGCGAGGCACACGTGCTCGTTCGTCAGCAGTGCGTGGTCGCGCCGGCGAGCTTCGTCGAGAGCGCGGTCCACCACGCGTTCAGCCGACTCAGCCAGTTTGTTCTGCGGGATGTCGAAGTCCTCCACGGCGTCCTCCGTCAGCAATCCAATCCTGCTGTCGAAACAGCAAGTGTCACGCCAGTCCAGCCGCGCGACTTAATCGATTGAAAACAGAGGGATTGCCAGAGAGGGGCTGGAAGCAGACACAGGGACGCGGTCTGATGGGAAGGATACGCGCCCACCCACAGGTGGACGCGGCTTCCTTACCGGATCGTTCCGAGGAGCGCGCGGACGCGGGCTTCGGTCGGCGGGTGAGAGCTGAAAAGGGACATCAGGCCCCCGCCCGTGAAGGGCTTCATGATGAACATATGCGCCGTCGCCGGGTTCGCATCCATCGGCACGCGCTTGGACACGGCTTCAATTTTCTGCAGCGCGTTCGCGAGCCCGTAGGGGGTCCCGGCGATCTGGGCACCCGCGGCGTCGGCCGCGAATTCGCGCGAGCGCGAGATGGCCATCTGGATGAAGAGCGCCGCGATCGGCGCGAGAATCAGCATCGCCAGCATCACGATCGGGTTCGACCCCCCGTCGCGGTCGTCGCGGCTGCCGCCGAAAAACATCGCGGTCCGAGACACCATCATGATGGTCGCCGCGATCGTCGCCGCAATGGTACTCGTGAGGATGTCACGGTTTTTTACGTGCGCCAGTTCGTGGGCAATCACCCCTTCGAGCTCGCTCTCGCTGAGCACCTGCATGATGCCCTGCGTCGCAGCCACGGCGGCGTGCGAAGGATTGCGTCCGGTGGCAAAGGCGTTGGGCGAGGGGTCGGGGATGATGTACACCTTCGGCATCGGCAGATTGGCGCGCTGGGCCAACCGCGCGGTCATCTGATGGAGCGGGTGCTCGGGGCCGACTGCCTGGGCCTTGTACATCCGGAGGACGATCTTGTCCGAGAACCAGTACGATCCGAAGTTCAGGATGACGGCGAAGACGAACGCGATCATCAAGCCGTCAGCGCCGCCCATGAGTTCACCGAAGACGAGCAGCAGTCCGCTCAGGCTTCCGAGGAGCAGCGCTGTCTTAAGTCCGTTAGCCATATGAATAGTCTACCGCGCCTTGATTCGCTGCATCAGCGCCGCGAGGAATGCTGCGCGCCACGGAAGGTCGTCGAGGATCACGTGTTCGTGCAGGGCATGCGCACCATCGCCATCCGGGCCAAGGCCATCTAAGGTTGGAACACCGAGGGCCGCGGTGAAATTCCCGTCCGAACCGCCCCCCGTGCTGCCCTCTCCGAGATCGACGCCAAGCTCCGCTGCGACCTCCTTCGCCTGTACATATAGACGCGCGACGCCGTCGGTCCGTTCGAGCGGTGGCCGCGCAACGCTGCCAGTGACTTCGATGCTGGCGGCAGGATTCACGGGGCGGAGCTGCCGCATTCTGGCTTCGATCCTGTTCGCCTCCTTCATCGTCGGGACACGGACGTCGACCACCGCACGAGCGTGTTCCGCCACCACGTTGCCGCGTGTCCCTCCCGACACCACGCCGACGTTGACGCTGATGCCGCGCTCCAGATCGCGGAGCTCCTCGAGCGCGACGATCTGGTGAGCCAGCTCATGGATGGCGCTGACGCCCTTGCGGGGGTCGATGCCCGCGTGGGCGGAGAGGCCATGGACGGTGAGCTGAAATTCGCCGCAGCCCTTGCGTCGTGTTTTCGCGGCACCGCCGGGGAGCGACGGCTCGAGCACGAGGACCGCATCGCTCGTGCGCGCTTCCGCCTCGATGTAGCCGCGGGAGGTCTCGCTTCCGACCTCCTCATCTGTCGTCCAGAGCATCACCACCGTGGGGACTTCGGAGCCGGCGTGCAGGCCTCCCCGGACCGCACGCATGGCCAGGATCGACAGTGCGATCGACGCTTTCATGTCGTACACGCCGGGACCGTAGAGCCGGCCGTCCTCTTCCCGCAGCGGCATGCGCTGGATCTGGCCGACGTCCCACACCGTGTCAAAGTGCCCGAGCAGCAGTATCCGGCGCGACCCTCCCGGAAACTCCGCGCGGAGGTGATCGCCGCGCTGCGTCTGAGGAAACCGCGTGACCGTCGCACCCGCCTCTGTGAGCATCGCCGCGAGCACGGCTCCGCAGCGGTCTACAGCAGCTTTATCCGTGCTGGGAGATTCGAGCTGGACGAGTCTGTCGATCGATTTTCGGAGGGCGTCCTGGTGAGCAAGACAGTAATCGAGCAGCAGGCCCATTCCTTATAATAGGAGCATGGAACTGAGGCTTGCCGCGGTAATTGTACTAGTGTGCGTTCGCGCCGCAGCCGCGCAGGTGCCGCAGCCGTTTCCGAAACCGGGTCAACCACAGTCGGCGGCGCCACCTCCGCCGGTGACATCAACTCCCGCGCCTGTGCGGATCACGCAGGCACCGCCGCAGGATGCCAGCGAGCCCGCTGAAGGCTCCCTGGGCGTGCCGATCCACGAGTCCGCGCAGTTCATCACGTCGTTCGACGCCGGCCGCGGCCAGCGCTTTTACCTGTACGGCACGAACGCGACATTCGCCGAGATCGTGCAGTACTACAAGACGGCGCTGAAACAACGGGGAGACTTGGTATTTCCGGAGCCACCGATCCACCAGTTCGACATCGGCAGGTTCCGCGAAGAGACCATGGCGTTTCCGCCGAGCGTGACGGTGAAGGATTACACGTGGGGAGGGTCGGCTGGGTATCTCAATCCCCGACGCGGCGCGCAGCCAGCGCGGTTCGCCACCATTATTCAGATCGTGCCGAATCTGGCCGGGCCGAAGTAAGAATCGCGCCGGCCGCACATCGAATCGCTGATGGTCCCCTTTCAGTCCTGCCTGAGGTAGATCGCGCTGCCCTTCTCACGGAACTCGCGCGACTTCTCGTCCATCCCGTCGGCCGCCATCTGGCGTACCTGCTGCGTCAGCTCCATCGAGCAGAATTTCGGCCCGCACATCGAGCAGAAGTGCGCCAGTTTCGCCCCCTCGGCCGGCAGAGTAGCGTCATGATACTCGCGCGCAGTAACCGGATCGAGCGATAGGTTGAATTGATCTTCCCACCGGAACTCGAAACGGGCCTTCGACAGCGCATCGTCCCACGCCTGCGC
>JACDCA010000374.1 GCA_013694635.1 Acidobacteriota bacterium
CAGCGCGACGAGGCGGCGATGATGGGATTCGATGCCGCGTTGCAGTTCCAGGAACAGATCGGCCGCCCTGCGATCGAGACCCGCGTCCGCGGGCTGACGGCGGCACTGATTCGGGAGCTCAGAACCATCGACGGCGTACGAGTGTGGACCGACGAGGACCCTTCGCGCTCGGCGGCGATCGTGTCATTCCAGCCGGCCGGACTCGACGTCAGCCGGCTTCACACTGCGCTGTACGAGCGAGATCGGATCGCCTGCGCGCCGCGCGGCGGCGGCGATCGCCCCGGTCTCCGATTCTCCCCGCACTTCTATAATCTCGAGTCCGACGTCGATCGTGCCGTGGCTGCCGTCAAGCGTTACGTCACGCGCGGTCTGTAAGCGGCACGCAGGCGCTCGTTGCCCGTTAGCGCGCCACGCCGGAACCGCGCTCCTAGAATCCGATCAGCATCCCGGCCTTGAGGCCGACGGCCTCTATGTCGGGATTGCGGTGACGGCCGGCGAGGCTCGCGTTCGAGACGTGGATCCATTTGACGGCGCCCAGCACGTGCACCGCGCCGTGAATCCGGACCGTGGTGCCGGCGCTCCCTTCCGCCAGGTAGTTGAACCGCGTCCCCCGCGGCGGCACTGGCGTGTCGGCCTCCGACACACCGACGTCCACTTCCCAGAACAGGGAGGTTCGGCGGCTGCGCAGGAATCGGCCGCGAGCGCCCCAGGTGACCCCAAACATCCAACCGTCGATCCCTCGCTGTGAAACGTAATACAGCGGCCATCCGAGTTTCAGTACTACGCCCTTGCCAACGCCGTACGTGAGGCCGGCATACGGTCCGACGATCTCCTCATGATTGAGGTTGTAGTTCCACGCCTCGAGGGCCCCGTTGCCGGAGAGTTCGAGGTGCCAGCCGCGACGCGCGAAAGGATCGTCCGCTGTCTGGGCTCCGACCGGCGCGGACGCGAGAAGGAGCACCACCATGACCATCGGGGCGGACCATCCGGACCCGTGAGCTATCGTATGTCGCATGCGTCGACGCGCACGCTGCCTGGCGGTTGCGGTCATAGTCTGGGTCGCGGTGACGTGTGGCACGGCGGGCGCGCAGGAGCCGGTCACGGTTCGTGCCGACTTTATCTTCTACGGCGACAACACGGAGTTTCGCAATCCGTTCCGGGAAGGGGAGACCATCTTCGGCGCCGCGGTGCGTCTGACGGCAACCGCGCCGATTGGGGAACGCGCCGATATCACCTTCGGCGCCCTGATGAACCAGCGCTTCGGGAGCGACTCCGCGTTCGAGCTGGTGAGACCCGTCTTCGCGTTGCGGGTCGGGAACGCCCGATCATCCTTCATCTTCGGTACGCTCCCGTCCTCGAGCCCGGGGGTTCCGCCCGGCCCAGATCGGGCGGGACCGCACAAGCTCCTGCCGCCGCTGCAGCGGGAGACACTCGCCTTCGACAGACCGTACGAGGCCGGGTTCCAATGGAACCTTGCGGTCAGCCGCGTTCGCCACGAGGCGTGGCTGAATTGGCAACGTTTGAACACGCGCGACCATCGGGAGCGGTTCGATACGGGGATCACTGGCGAGGTGCGGCTGACACCGCGCGTGTCGTTGCCGTACCAGTTGCACGTCGTTCACGAAGGGGGGCAGCAGTTCGCCGTCGGCCCGGTCTCCGACAGCGTCGGCGCCGCCGTCGGCCTGGCGGCGTCCGTGGCTGCAGGCCCGATCGACGCGCTCAGTCTCGAAATCTTCGGACTCGCCGCCAGCGATACGCCGGACCGCGACCACCCGGATCGCAGTCGCGACGGCCGCGGATTCTTCGGCCGGGGATCTGCGGTCGTAGACGCCTGGCGCGGGCACATCCTGTTCTGGCGCGGCAGGCACTTCATCACGCGCGAGGGGGATCCGAACTACCTGTCTCTCCGACGCAACGGCGTCGTGTACGGTGGCATCCGCGACTACGCCGAAACCGGACTGACTCGGACGTTCACCCCCGCGACCGGTGTCCTGCTGGAAGCGTCCGGTCGCCTCCATCGTGTCGAGAAGCACTACGAGTATTCGTACCGGATTCTTGCCACCGTCGATCTGCAGTGGCGATTCCGGATGGTCCCGTCTCCGTGAACGCATTTGAAGCGTTGGACTTCACACGTCATCGCGCGTCAGCTCCCCGTCGATCAGCCGCCAGATGCCGGTGATGTTTCGGTCCCGCAGCGGCTCCGGCAGCGCGCTCTGCGGAAAATTCTGATAACAAATGGGACGCGCGAATCGGAAGATGCCCGCGTGGCCGACCGACGTGAAGTGCGGATCGGTCGTCGCCGGGCACGGTCCGCCGTGGTGCAACGCCGGGCACACTTCGAGGCCGGTGCCGAAGCCGTTGAAAACGATGCGTCCGACCCTGGTCTCGAGGAGCGCAATCAGATCGCGGTAC
>JACDCA010000375.1 GCA_013694635.1 Acidobacteriota bacterium
CCCCAGACGGTCACCGCCCCCATGTCGTCATGATCGTCGGCGTCAACGGCACGGGGAAGACAACGACCGTCGGCAAGCTCGCGCGCCTGATGAAGGACTCGGGCCGCGCGCCGATGATCTGCGCCGCGGACACGTTCCGGGCGGCGGCCGTCGAGCAGCTCGAGATCTGGGCGACCCGCGCCGGTGTCGACATCATTCGGGCGAAAACAGGCTCGGACCCGGCGGCCGTTGTGTTCGACGCCATCACCGCGGGCAAGACGCGCGGGCGCGATGTCGTGCTGGTCGATACCGCCGGCCGGCTCCACACGCGCGTGAATCTGATGACCGAGCTGGACAAGATTCGCCGCGTCGCGGCGCGCGGGGTCGAAGGGGCGCCGCACGAAGTACTCCTCGTGCTCGACGCGACAGTGGGACAGAACGGCCTCGCGCAGGCGCGCGAGTTCATGAATGTGGCCGGCGTCACCGGCATCGTCCTCACCAAGCTGGACGGGACTGCCAAGGGGGGCATCGCCGTTGCCATCGCGCACGATCTGAAACTGCCGATCCGGTATGTCGGCGTGGGCGAGGCGATCGACGACCTCATTCCTTTTTCCGCCGACGAGTACGTGGACGCGCTGTTCGAAGAGAAGTGGTAGCGGACCGCGACACCTTCTACATGCGCAAGGCGCTGCAGCTTGCGGAGCGCGGCCGCGGGCAGACTTCTCCCAATCCAATGGTCGGCGCCGTCATCGTGGACAACGAAGGGGCGATCGTCGGTACTGGCGCGCACGAGAAAGCGGGCGGGCCGCACGCTGAAGTCGAAGCGCTCCTCGAGGCTGGGGCCGCGGCACGAGGGGCGACGTTGTACTGCACCCTCGAGCCGTGCAGCCATACCGGACGGACGGGGCCCTGCGCTCCACTGGTCGCCGATGCGGGCGTTGCGCGGGTGGTCGCCGCGACCGAGGACCCCAATCCGCTCGTGTCGGGCCGTGGCCTGGCAATCCTGCGTGAGCGGGGCATCGAGGTGTTGACCGGTGTCCTCGAACGCGAAGCCGTCAGGCTGAACGATGCGTTCTTCACCGTCATGCGACGCGGCCGGCCGTTCGTCACGATGAAGATTGCGACCAGCCTCGACGGCAAGGTGGCGGCACGCCCGGGCGCCACGACCCGGCTCACAGGATCGGCGGCGGACCGGCAGGTTCACCGGGACCGGGCGGAGGTGGACGCCCTTGCGGTCGGGTCCGGCACCGTGCTGTCTGACGATCCCTTGCTGACTGCCCGCGGCGCCTACCGGGCGCGTCCGCTGACTCGCGTGATCTTCGATTCCCGGCTGCGCACGCCGCCGTCGGCGCGGCTGTTCGGGACGCTCGGGGCAGGACCGGTCATAATCGTGACGGCCCCCGGGCCAGACCCGGAGCGGATCGCCGCCCTGCGGGAGGCCGGGGCCATCGTGGAGGTCGTCGAAGGGGTGGATTCGCTCCGGGACGCCCTGAGAATGCTGGCGGCCCACAACGTCACGTCGATGATCGTCGAAGGGGGCCCCACGCTGCACGAGGCGTTCTGGAACGCGGGCCTCGTGGACCGCGTCCAGATCTATGTGGCCAGCACGCCGCTCGGCGACGAGGGCGTCCCGTGGCTGCCGTTTCCGGTCATGAGCTCGCCGTTGATCGTCGAGCGCTCGGCCCGTCTGCTCGGCGATGACACGCTGCTCGAGGGATATGTTCACAGGCCTGATTGAAAAGACCGGCGAGATCGCGGAGGTGAAGCCGACACCGTCCGGCTTCCGGCTGCGTGTCGCGACGCCGTTATCGGCTGAAATGAAGCCGGGAGACAGCATCGCTGTCAACGGCGTCTGCCTCACCGTGGTCTCCGCGGATGCCGGCGGATTTCACGCGGACGTGACCCCCGAGACGGTCCGTGTCAGCTCGTTCGGCACGTTGAGGCGCGGCACGCTGGTCAACCTCGAGCGTCCCCTCCGGGCGGACGCCAGGCTGGGCGGCCACTTCGTCCAGGGGCACGTGGACGCGACCGGCGCGATCGAAGAACTGCGGCCTGAAGGGGAGTCGTACTGGCTCACCGTGAAATATCCCGCGCCGCTCGCGCCGTTCATCGTGCGCAAGGGTTCCATCGCGATCGACGGCATCAGTCTGACGGTGGCAGGTGTCGGGGAGAAGCTGTTCGACGTCCAGGTGATTCCGTTCACGTGGAACCAGACCAACCTGCAGGCGGTGAAAGCGGGGGACGTCGTGAATCTCGAGTGCGACATTCTGGGAAAGTACGTGGCGCGCTTCCTCGAAGTAAGAGACGGCGGATCATGACCAAGACACGCAAGTCCAGGGCACCCAGGTCTCCATTCGCGAAGATCGAAGATGCGATCGACGCCATCCGCGAAGGTCAGATGATCATCGTCGTCGACGACGAGGATCGGGAGAACGAAGGGGACCTGACGATCGCGGCGGAGAAGGTGACGCCGGAGGCGATCAACTTCATGGCGCGGAACGGTCGTGGATTGATCTGCATGCCGATGACCGAGGAGCGGCTGGACGAGCTCGACATTCCGCTGATGGTGGCGCAGAACACGACCCAGTTCGACACGGCCTTCTGCGTATCGATCGAGGCGAAAGGGGTCACGAGCACGGGGATCTCGGCCGCCGATCGCGCGGCGACTGTGCTCGCGGCCATCGACTCCAGGACCCGTCCCGCAGACCTGGCCCGTCCCGGGCACATGTTTCCTCTCCGCGCGCGGAACGGCGGCGTGCTCGTGCGCACCGGGCAGACGGAAGCCGCCGTCGACCTCGCGCGGATCGCCGGCCTTTATCCCGCGGGTGTGATCTGCGAAATCATGAACGAGGACGGCACCATGGCGCGGGTGCCGGAGCTGACGGTGTTCGCCAGGAAGCACAAGCTTCTGATGATCACCGTCGCCGATCTCATCAAATACCGGACGCGGACCGAAGCGCTGGTGCGCCGTGTCGCGTCGGCGGATCTGCCAACCGAGCATGGTGATTTCCGCGTCATGGCGTTCCAGAGCCTGATCGACAAGGAGACGCACGTCGCGCTGGTGAAGGGTGACCTAGGCGACGGGCGTGACGTGACGGTCCGCGTGCACTCGCGCTGCCTGACGGGAGACGTCTTCCATTCGGCGCGATGCGATTGTGGCCCGCAGCTGGATGCGGCCATCCGCACGATCGCGCGCGCCGGCCGCGGCGTGCTGCTGTACCTGAACCAGGAGGGGCGCGGCATCGGGCTGGCGAACAAGATCCGCGCGTACGAGTTGCAGGACCAGGGGCTCGACACGGTCGAAGCCAACGAGCGGCTAGGATTCAAGCCCGACCAGCGGGACTACGGGATCGGCGTCCAGATTCTGCGCGACCTCGGTGTGAAGTCGATGCGGTTGCTCTCGAACAACCCCCGCAAACTGGTGGGCCTCGATGGGTATGGCTTGTCAGTGATCGAGTGGGTCCCGCTGGAAATCCCACCGTCCGTCCATACGCGACGGTATCTGACGACGAAGAAGGAAAAGCTCGGGCACAAGCTGAGGGGCGTCTAGCCACGTGAGGACAGGACCTTGAGTGGGAACATGCGTCTCGAAGTTTGACACTTCCGCACCCCATCGACTACCATAACCGTTTGCGTCTGAAGCTCTTACAGCCATAGGGCGCCTGGACCCGACATCAATGTTCGACTCGCTCAGCGACCGGCTTCAGGGGGTGTTCCGCTCCCTGCGGGGAGAAGCCCGCCTCACGGAAGACATCGTCGAAGCCGCGCTTCGCGAGATCCGGCTGGCGCTCCTCGAAGCGGACGTCAACTTTAAGGTCGTCAAGGCCTTCATTGACCGCGTTCGCGATAAGGCCGTCGACCAGGAGGTTCTGAAGAGCCTCACGCCTGCGCAACAGGTCGTCCGGATCGTTCGCGACGAAATGCTGGCGCTGTTCGGGGAGACACAGGGCGGGCTGCCTCCTTCGACGGATCGGCCGCGCGTGGTGCTGATGCTGGGGCTGCAGGGCTCGGGCAAGACCACCACCAGCGGCAAGTTGGGCATGTGGCTGGCGAAGCAGGGAAAGCATCCGCTGCTGGTGTCGACAGACGTCCGGCGCCCGGCCGCGATCGAGCAGCTGTCGGTCGTCGCGAAACAGGCGGGCGTGCGGGTCCACGATCCGGCAGGGGAGATGGACCCCGTCAAGCGCGCCGCCGGCGCGATGGCGGAGGCCAGGAACGCCGGCTTCGACGTGGTGATTGTCGACACCGCCGGCCGGCTTCACATCGATGACGACTTGATGCAGGAGCTGCAGGCGATCAAGGCCGCCGTGCAGCCGACGGACCTGCTGTTCGTTGCCGACGCGATGACGGGGCAGGACGCCATCAAGAGCGCCGGTGAGTTCAACCGCCGCATCGGCGTCAGCGGCGTCGTGCTGTCGAAAATGGACGGTGACGCGCGCGGTGGTGCGGCGCTGTCGGTCGTCGGCGTCGTCGGGGTCCCGATCGCGTTTGTGGGCAGCGGCGAGCGGCTGCAGGACCTCGAGCCGTTTCATCCCGACCGCGTGGTGTCGCGCGTCCTCGGGATGGGGGACGTGCTGTCACTCATCGAGAAGGCCGAAGGGGTCGTCTCGATGGAGGATGCCGAGAAACTCGAACGCAAGATCCGGAAAGACGAGTTCACGCTCGAGGACTTCCGCGATCAGCTGCGGACGATCAAGAAAATGGGGCCGATCGAGCAGATTCTCGGGATGCTGCCCGGCATGGGCAACCTGAAGGAAATGACCGCGGCCCGCGGCAAGGTAGACGACGGGCAGCTCGCCCGGGTCGAGGCGATCATCAACTCGATGACGCCGAAGGAACGCCGGAACCACCAGGTGATCAACGGCAGCCGCCGCAAGCGCATCGCCAAGGGGAGCGGCGCGACGGTCGAAGAGGTCAACAAGCTGTTGAAGCAGTTCGTGCAGATGAAGAAGATGCTGAAGCAGATCGGCGGGATGGCGGGCCTCGGGAAGAAGGGCGGCGGCGGCCTCGGGATGATGAAGTCGATGATGAACCGGTAAAAGCTCTCAGCTAAGGACGCAGAATGCTTGTAATACGTTTGAGACGGATGGGTTCGAAGAAGCGGCCGTTTTTCCGCATCGTGGTGACTGACTCGCGAACGGCGCGTGACAGCAGCTTCGTGGAGGTGCTGGGGCACTACAACCCGCGCAGCAACCCCGAGACGCTGAAAATCGATCGCGCCCGGCTCGAGCACTGGCTCAAGGCCGGCGCGGTGGCCTCCGACACGGTACGCACGCTGGTCGATCGCGCGCCGGAAACGCCGGAAGCCGCCACCGCAACCGCGTCGGCTGCGGTTCCCCCAGCCGCCCTGTCCGCCGGAGTCTCGGCGAAGGCGGACGGTTCGCCGGAGTCAGAGCTGCCGGCGTCATGAGCCGCGCCCGCGACGTCGTCGAAGTCGTCGCGCGTGCCCTGGCCGACCGCCCTGAGGCGGTCCGCGTGATCGAGCGTCCGGGCAAAGGGCAAACGGTCGTCGAGTTGTCGATGGCGCCGGGGGATCTCGGGCGCGTCATCGGGCGCCAGGGGCGCACGGCCGCCGCGATTCGGACGCTGGTGACGCTTGCGGCCGAGATCGACGGGACCAAGGCGTCCGTCGATTTTCGCGACGACGCATGAATGCATCGCTTCTCGTCGGGCGCATCGCACGCGCGCATGGCAATAAAGGACAGGTCATCGTGAATCCCGACTCAGATTTCGCTGATGAACGGTTCAAGGCCGGCGCAACGTTGCTGGTGGGCGACGACGAGCGGCCGATGCGCATCACCAGGGTCCGGTTCCAGCAGGCGCGCCCAGTGATTGCGCTCGAAGGCATCGACTCGATAGAGGCGGCCGACGCGCTGGCGGGCATGGAGTTGAAGGTTCCAGCGGAGACCCTCGCCGAGCTCCCCAGCGGCACCTACTACCGGCACCACCTGGTCGGCTGTGAGGTGCAGGATACCGAGGGACGGGTCATCGGCGAGGTCGCCGCGGTCGAAGGGCCGATTGAAGGCAGCCGACTGGTGATCAATGCGCCGCACGGCGAAGTGCTGATACCACTGGTGGCTGCCATCTGCGTTGAGGTGGACCCAGGCGCGCGCCGCATCCGGGTGGCGGCACCTGAAGGCCTGATAGAGCTCAACGCGAAGTGAGCCACGGTACAACACGGTGCAACACCGCTCGACATGGGCTGAGCAGTGAAGTTTGACATCGTCACCATCTTCCCGGAGATGGTGAAGGCGCCGCTGACCGAAGGGATCGTCGGGCGCGGGATCGAGCGGGGTCTGGTGGACGTCAGGGTTCACGACCTTCGCGACTTCACGACGGACCGGCACAAAGTGGTCGACGATGTGCCGTTTGGCGGCGGACCCGGAATGGTGATGAAGCCGGAGCCGTTGTTTCGCGCCGTCGAGACGATCCGGGCGGATCGCGGTGCGCCGGGAGCGGTGGTCCTGACGTCGCCGGACGGCCCGCCCCTGACTCACGCCGTGGCGGAGCGGTTGAGGGATCTGAAGCATGTCGCGGTCCTCTGCGGGCGGTACGAAGGCGTGGACGAGCGGGTCCGTCAGCACCTGGCGACCGAGGAAATCTCGATCGGCGATTACGTGCTGTCTGGCGGCGAGCTGGCGGCGCTGGTGATCGTCGACGCTGTCGCGCGGCTGGTGCCGGGGGTCGTGGGGGACGCGGAGTCGGTCTCACGGGACAGTTTTGCGACCGGGCTGCTGGATTTCCCGCAGTACACGCGTCCGGCGGAATTCGAGGGAATGGTGGTACCGCCTGTGCTCGTCTCCGGCCATCATGGAGAGATCGAGCGGTGGCGCCGGCGCGCGGCCCTCGCCCGGACGCTGGAGCGGCGGCCGGAATTGCTGGAGACGTCAGCGCTGACGGCGGAAGACCGGCGGTTGTTGAAAGAGTTACTGGAAGAACGCGAGAGAAAAGGAGCAGCACAATGACTGCGGTGGAAAGCGTCGAGCGCGCAAACATGGTTGAGCGCCCGGCGATCAAGCCTGGCGATACCGTCCGCGTCCACGTCAAGGTGCGTGAAGGCGACAAGGAACGCATCCAGGTGTTCGAGGGAATGGTGATCGGCATGCATCGCGGCGGGGCCCGCGCGACCTTCACGGTCCGCAAGGTCTCGTTCGGCCAGGGGGTCGAGCGCATCTTCCCGCTGCACTCGCCGATCATCGACAAGATCGACGTCCTGCGCACTGCCCGGGTCCGCCGCGCGAAGCTGTACTTCCTGCGCGACCTGAAGGGCAAGGCCGCGCGCATGCGTGAGCAGAAGAAACCGACGGCATAGTAGCCTCCAGCTACCAGCTGCCAGCTTCCGGCTGGGAGCTGTAAGCTGGAAACTGGAAGCTTAGTTGGTCAAGGTTCGCGCCTTCCGCACGCTGGAGAACACGTTCCGGCGCATGGGGTTCAACCACGTCGCCGGCGTCGACGAGGTCGGGCGGGGCTGTCTGGCGGGGCCCGTCGTGGCGGCGGCCGTCGTACTCGACGCGAATCGATATATCGCGCGCGTCTGCGACTCCAAGACGGTCACCGCGCTCGAGCGCGAAAAGCTGTACAGGGTGATCACGCGCGGCGCGATCGCCTGGGGTGTCGCGGCCTGCGATCCGGTGGAAATCGATTCCATCAACATCCACCAGGCCTCGCTACGCGCCATGCAGCGCGCGATCCTGTCGCTCGTCCCGCTTCCCGACGTCGTGCTCGTGGACGCGTTCCGCGTTCCCGATCTGCCGATGGCGCAGCGGAGCGTGATTCACGGCGACGTCCGCTGTACCGCCATTGCCGCCGCGTCGATCGTCGCGAAAGTCACGCGGGACCGCATGATGATCGAGCTGCACGTGACCGATCCCCGCTACGGCTACGACCGTCACAAGGGCTACGCGACGAGGGATCACCTCGACGCGGTCAGCCGTTTCGGCTACTCCGACGCGCACCGGCGCTCGTTCCGGCCGCCGACACTGTTCGACAGGATCCATCAGCCCGAGACGGGAGGCTGACGATTTCCGCGTTCACCCGTCTCATCTTCGCGGCCTATTTCCTCGAAGCAGGGTTGATCCTCATCGTTGCTCCATGGTCGGCCTTCTGGGACCGCAACGGCATCGCATGGATGATGCCGATCGTCCGGGGCTACCTGAGCAACCATTTCATTCGCGGCGCCGTGACCGGAGTCGGTGTGATCACCGCCTGCGCCGGTCTCGTGGAGCTGGCCGGCGTCTTCGGTCTCCGGCGGACCGCTCCCGCGCCGGATCCCGTCCATCACGACCAGGCACCTTGATGCACCTGCCGACGCCAATCGTGTGCGTCATTACGCGGGCGCGTGGCGTTCCGGGATCGCCCGAACGCGCCGCGCTCGTGAGCCGCATGGCCCTGGCCGCTGCCGCCGGCGCGTCGATGATCCAGGTCCGCGAGCGGCAGCTGGATGATCGCGCGTGTGTCGATTTCACCCGTGAGCTGATCGACGCGACCACCGGAACACCCTGCGTGGTCACGGTCAACGATCGCCCCGACATTGCCGTCGCCGCCGGCGCCGCCGGCGCGCACCTGAAGAGCGACGGTGTCTCCGCCGCGGACGTCCGCTCGATTGCCCCGGCGAACTTCCTGGTAGGCCGATCCGTGCATTCGCTCCCTGAGGCGGTCGCCGCCGAGCGCGAGGGTGGATATGACTACCTCGTCTTTGGTACGGTGTTCCCGACGGCAAGCAAGCCGGCCGACCATGCCATTGCGGGTATAGAAGCGCTCCAGGCTGTCTGTGCCGGCGTGTCGCTCCCGGTCCTCGCCATCGGCGGCGTCACTCCCAGCCGCGCCGCACAGGCCGCACGCGCGGGCGCGGCGGGCGTGGCCGCGGTCAGTCTTTTTGCTGAGGCACGCGATATTGCCGAGGCAGTGTCGTCGCTGCGTGCGTTGACAGGCCATTCCCGCCGTGTCTAAATTGTTTCAGGATGACTGACTTCGGCGAGAAGCTTCGTCACGCCCGCGAAGAACGCGGTGTGTCGCTGCGCCAGATCGCAGCGAAGACGAAGATCACGCTGGCGGCGCTCGAGGCCCTCGAACGCAACGACGTGTCGAAGCTGCCAGGCGGGATCTTCAGCCGTTCTTTCGTCCGGACGTACGCGGCCGAGGTCGGGCTGGATCCGGACGAGACGGTCACCGAATTCCTCGATCGCTTCCAGCAGAAACCGGCGCCAGAGCCTCCGGCGCACGTCGTGACCGAATCAGAGAGCGCTCACCACACGGAGCGCCGCGCGGTCGGTGTCGCGGTTCGCGCGATCGCTGCCTTTCTGGTTGTTTGCGGCATCGTCGCCTTTTTCATCTTCCGTGGCGGCGATGACAACACGCCGACGGCTACGGCCGTCCCCCCGCCGGCACGGTCCGAAGTCGCGACGACGCCGCCGTCCACCGCGCAACCCGCGGTTCCAGCCGTTGACGATGTGCTGCGGGCGACGGGGCCGATGCGGCTCGAGATCACCCCGACGGGTCCGTGCTGGATCAAACTCACCGCCGACGGGAAAGACGTCTTCGCCAAACTGTTGCAGGTGGGCCAGAAAGAAGTGCTGACGGTCCGCGAGTCCGCGGTGATCAGCATCGGCGACGCGGGCGCGTTCGCCTTTTCGGTCGATGGCCGTCCGGGCAAGCCCCTGGGAGCAGCCGGAGAAGTGAAGACGGCCCGTATCACCCGCGACACTCTCGCTGAGTATCTCCGGTAGGTCAGCTCCGCTGCGCCTTCTGCTTCCGTCCCCCCGTTGGGTTGCGCGCCACTCCGAATTCCTTTCGCATCTCCGCAAGACCGTCCATGTAGACCGTTGCCCGCTGGCGTTCCTCCGGTGCGTCGATGGTCTTGAGCAGATCGATCGCCCGGTCGAAATCGTCGAGGATCGTCGAGCGGGTCGTCTTGAAATAAATGGCGCGGATCTCTCTGAGGATGTCGTCGGTCGATCTTGCGGGTCCGCCGACGGGATTGAGGATGATTCGCTTTGCCATCGCGGTCAGCGGCGATTGCGCCGCAGCGCCGCTCGGAAGTCCGCCACCGGGAGCGTGTTGAGGACATCCCCGGGCTCGAGCCACGCGCGCCGCGCGGTCAGGGCTCCCCAGCGGAGATTGCCGAGCGCGGCGGGCGAATGGGCGTCGGAGTCGATGATGAGTTTGACGCCGCGGTCGCGTGCGGCCCGCGCCAGGGTGTCGTCGAGGTCGAGCCGGTCGACCTGACTGTTGATCTCGAGCGCGACGCCGGCGGCGGCGGCGGCCGCGAAGATGCGGGCCGTGTTCACGCGGTACCCCTCACGCTTGAGGATCAGCCGTCCGGTCGGATGCGCGATGACATCGACGTGAGGATTCGCAATGGCGGCGAGTATCCTCTCGGTCATCGTCTGCTCGTCCTGGTGGAACGCGCCGTGGACCGAAGCAATGACAATATCGAGAGCCGCGAGGCATTCGTCGGCGAGGTCCATCGAACCGTCGGCGCGTATGTCGCACTCGATCCCCGCCAGTATGGTGATCCCCTCGATACGTCCGTTCAGGTCGCGGATCCTGCGCGCATGCTCCAGCGCCCGGGTCTCGTCGAGACCATTGGCCATCGCCAGAGCCTTGCTGTGGTCGGTGATCGCGATGTACTCGCGGCCCGCGTGCCTCGCCGCTGACGCCATTGTCGCGGCGTCCGCCCGGCCGTCGGTTTCGGTGGTGTGCATGTGAAGATCTCCGCGGAGGTCTCCGAGGGCAATCAGCCGCGGTAGCGTTCCGTGTTCGGCTGCGGCGATCTCGCCGCGATTCTCACGGAGCTCCGGGGGGATCCATTGCAGCCCGAGCGCGGCGTAGATCGCCTCTTCTGAGTCACCGGCCACCAGCGACTCGTCGTCGAGGCGGTAGAGGCCGTACTCGTTCAGCTTGAAGCCCCGCTGGATCGCGCGATCGCGCAGGGCGATGTTGTGCGCTTTTGAGCCGGTGAAATATTGCAGCGCGGCGCCGAGACTCTCGCGGGGGACGACACGCAGGTCCGCCTGAAAGCCACCCCAGATCAGCACGCTCGACTTCGTACTGCCACGCGCGAGAATGCGTTCGACCAGCTGGTAGTTCGTGAACGCCTCCATGATGGCGGCTGGCGCCCCCGCGGCGAGGATGTCGATGTCGCCGCACGTCTCGCAGCCCCGGCGAAGACTGCCGACCGCGGTGATGGAGGCCTCGGGGGCGTGCCCGCGGAGCGCAGCCACCAGCGTCGCGGCGGCATCGTGGGCCTCCGCCAGCAGGCGGCGGCCCGCTACTCGCTGGCGTTCGTCGAGCGCCTTGAGAATAAGCGCTTCCTTCTTCGCCCCCATGCCCTTGAGGGCCCGGAGACGGCCTTCGCCGGCGGCCTGACGGAGTTCGTCGAGCGTGCGGATGCCAAGCCCTGAGTAGAAGAGCGACACGGTTTTTGGCCCGACGCCCTGCAGGTGAAGCAGGTCCAGGATCGTCGGGGGAAACTCGGCGAGCAGCTCTTGGTGATACCGCACGGTACCGGTTTCGACCAGCTCACCCAGTTTGCCGGCAAGGTCCTTCCCGACGCCGGGAATGGCGAGGCGTTCGGCGCCAGTCATCTCCGCGACCTGCGTGCCGAGGTGGACGATCGTCTCGGCCGCGTTCCGGTACGCGCGGATCTTGAAGGGGTTTTCGTTCTTGATCTCGAGCAGGTCGCCGATCTCCGCCAGCACACGGGCAATGGCGAGGTTGTTCATTGATTACCGCGCCTGGATCGTCAGCCGGCGATCGGCGCGTCAACCCGTGCCTCGATCGTGAGGCCTTCAGGCTCGATGCGGAAGTCGAGGACGCGGGCGCCACTATCGTGCAGGGCGCGACGAATCGCCGGGACGTTGCGGGGTTCGCCGATGCAGAACAGGCAGCCCCCGCCGCCCGCGCCGCAGACCTTGCCGCCCGCGGCGCCGGCGCGGCTGGCCGCGTCGAGCATTGCGTCGATGGCGGGCGTCGTAACCCCCGGCGCCAGGCGCTTGCGGTTGTCCCATTCGTCGGCGACATGCCGGCCGACCGCGGTCCAGTCCCGGCGCTCGAGCGCGTCACGCATCGCCACCGCGATATCGCGAATCCTGGCGAAGCTGTCGCGCACGTCCCGGTCCCCGTCGATGTGCCGCTTGGTGACTTCCCAGTTATTGATGCCGGAGTTGCGCGACGCGTTCGTGTAAGCGAGCACCAGGCGTTCCTGCAGTTCCGACGGCGTGACGTCGAGGGCTACGCGGCGGACCCCGTCGACGTTCAGTTCCACTGCGTTCACGCCTCCGTAGAGCGCGGGACGATAGTCCTGCACCCCGGTGGGGACGTCGATTACCTGCGCTTCGACGTTCTGCGCGATCTGCAGGAGCAAATCGTCCGCGAGCGTGCGGCCGCACCACCTGGCGACGGCGCCGCAGACCGCGATATTCAGGGCCGAAGAACCGGCGATGCCGGCGCCGACGGGAGACTCCGAGCGCGTGCGCACCTCGAGGCCGCGGGCGCGGAAATAGTGGAGGATGCGGGCGACGAGCCTGACGTCGTGGTTTTCGAGAAGCTCGGACCAATCGGCTGCTTCCGCGCGGACGCCGCTGTCTTCCGAGACGATCGCGATCCGCCCGTCGGCGCGCGGGCTGATGAAGCAGCGCGCGCGCAGGCTGATCGCCGCGTTCAGCGTCTGCGCCCCTTCGTGGAACAGGTAGAGCGGCCAGATGTCGAGCGTGCCGCCCGCCAGGTCGATGCGCGTCGGCGCGGATGCCTCGATGAGCACGGACGACATTATACGTGCGACGTACTACGTGCGACGTGCGACGTGCTCACAACGGACGTGCTGACGTGCTCCGTGCGCACGGGGACAGGCTCTATAATCTTCTGGAATGTCAGCGCGTGATTTTCGGAAGCATGCGGGTCAGCTCGCGATCGCGGGCTTTGCGGGGCACTCCATTCCCGCGGAGTTGAAGTCTCTTGCGCGTGAGTTCGACCTCGGCGGCGTCATCTTCTTTGCACGCAACGTCGAATCGCCGGAGCAGGTTGCGGACCTGTCGCGACAGGCGCAGGACCTCGCGGCCGAACTGCCGTTGTGGGTGAGCGTGGACCAGGAGGGTGGGAGGGTGGCGCGCCTCAAGGCGCCGTTCACCGAATGGCCGCCGATGATGACGCTCGGCAGGAGCGCCGACGAGCAGCTGGCGCGCCGGTTTGCCGAAGCGCTGGCGACGGAATTGAAAGCCGTCGGCATCTCACTCGATTACACGCCGGTCCTCGATATCCATACCAACCCGAAGAACCCCGTGATCGGCGACCGCGCGCTCGCCGACACCGCCGGGGAAGTGGCCCGGCTCGGCAAGGTGCTCATCGAGGTCCTGCAGGCGAACGGCATTGCGGCGTGCGGCAAGCATTTTCCCGGGCACGGCGACACCAGCACCGACTCGCATTTCGAGCTCCCGTTGATCGAGCATCCACCCGACCGCCTCGAGAACGTCGAGCTCGTCCCGTTCCGCGCGGCGATCGAGTCGCGGGTCGCCGCGATCATGACCGCGCATATCCTGATTCCCGCGCTCGACCGGGAGCGGCCGGCCACGCTTTCGCCGCAGGTGGTGGACCATCTGCTGAAGCGGCAGCTTGGGTACGACGGCCTCGTCCTCTCCGACGATCTCGAAATGACGGCGATCAGCGGACGGTACGGCATGCCCGAGGCCACCGTGGCGGCCATCAACGCGGGATGCGATGCCGTCCTGATGTGCGGCGACGACCAGGACCGTCAGGGCCAGGCGATCGAGGCCGTGATCCGCGCCGTCGAGGCCGAGGAGCTGCCGCTGAAGCGCGTCGAGGACGCCCTCGCGCGGCATCGCCGCGTGAAGGAGAGGTTCCTGTCCCGGCGGGCGAGACCTCTCGGCGATCAGCAGCTGCGCGCGGTGCTCGGCCGGGATGAACACCAGGCGGTCGCCGCCGAAATGTCGCGTTTCGCCTGACGCATGCGCAAGCCCCGCGCTCTTCAGCCTGGCGACCGCATCGCCATCATCGCCCCCGCCAGTTCCGCCAGCACTGAAGAACTCCAGGCTGGCGCCGAAGAGCTCCGCACTCTCGGCTACGAGCCTCATCACCACACATCCCTGTCTCAACGCTCGATGTACACGGCCGGCCCGGCGAAGGTGCGGGCGGACGCGCTCCGCAGTGCCTGGTCCGATCCGTCGATCGCGGCCATCGTGGCGGCAAGGGGCGGGTACGGAAGCGTGCAGCTGCTGCCCTTGTTGAAGGCCTCCGAGTTTGCCGAGACGTCCAAGGCCTTCATCGGGTACAGCGACAACACATCCTTGCTGGCGTGGCTCACGCTGACCTGCGGCATCGTCACGTTTCACGGGCCGATGATCGATGCACGCCTGGCGCGCGGGCCGGCTGGATACGATCGGGACACCTTCGAACGCTGCCTGGCCCGGCCAGCGGTCGTAGGGAGGATCACCCATCCGCAGCTGGAAGTGGTTCGGCCCGGCGAGGCTTCGGGAATGCTGATCGGCGGAACGATGACCCAGCTTGCGGCGTCGCTCGGTACGCCCTACGCGTTCGATCCGCCGCAGGGATGTGTGCTGTTCTGTGACGAGGTCGCCGAACGTCCGTATCGCGTCGATCGCCTCTTCACACAGCTGGCGCAGGCGGGAGTCATCGCGCGGGCGTCCGCCCTCGTGTTCGGCGAGATGCCGAGGTGCGATGAGCCCGCAGGCAATGTCCGGATCCGTGACGTGGTCATCGAGCTGACGGCAACATTCCCGGGCCCGGTGCTGTTCGGGCTTCCCTCGGGTCACACCTCCGGACCAACCCTGACGCTGCCGTTTGGCGTCCGGGCGCGCGTCGTTGCCGGCTCGTCGCCCGCACTCGTCATCGAAGAAGCGGCGGTCGTCTGATGCAGCGTATTCATCTGATCGGAATCTGCGGGACGGCGATGGGCACGCTCGCGGCGATGCTCAAGAGCCGCGGGCACGACGTCCGGGGCTCCGACCAGAACGTCTATCCGCCGATGAGCGACTTCCTGCGCACGCAGGGGATCACGCTGCTCGAAGGGTTCCACGCCCATCACATCACCGCGGAGCTCGACATGGTGGTCATCGGCAACGCGATCTCCCGCGGGAACGTCGAGCTCGAAGAGGTGCTCGACCGCAAGATCCGTTACTGCTCGATGCCCGAGGCGATACGGGACCACTTTCTGTGGGCCGCGAGGTCCGTCGTAATCGCCGGCACCCACGGAAAGACGACCACCACGTCGCTGGCCGGGTGGTTGCTGGCCCACGGCGGAGCGGACCCCAGCGTGTTCGTCGGCGGCATTGCCGAGAACTTCGACGGCAGCTTCCGGATCGGCGGCGGTCGCGAGTTCGTGATCGAAGGCGACGAGTACGACAGCGCCTTTTTCGACAAGACCGCCAAGTTTCTCAAGTATCTGCCCGACATCGCGGTCGTCAACAACATCGAGTTCGACCATGCGGACATCTACGACGACCTCGATGCGATCCGCCTGGCGTTCCGGCGATTCGTCAACCTGGTGCCGCGGCGCGGACTGCTGCTGCTCGGCGCCGACAACCCGGAGGCGCTGGCGCTGCGCGAGCTGGCGACGTGCCGCGTCGAAACGTTCGGACTGAGCGCCCACACGACCTGGCAGGCGCACGATCTCAGGGTCGCGGAGACATCGACGACGTTCAGTCTGAGGCGCGACGGGACGCCGATCGGCACCTTCGAGGTGCCGCTGCTTGGCGCCTACAACGTCCGGAACGCTCTGGCGGCCATCGCCGTGGGAGCCGCCGCCGGCTTGAACACTGACACGATGGCACAAGGCCTGCGGCGCTTCCGTGGGGTCCGTCGCCGGATGCAGCTGAGAGGCACGGCCGCCGGTGTGAGCGTGTACGACGATTTCGCGCACCATCCGACGGCGATCGAGGAGACGCTGGCAGGGGTGCGCTCCGCGTTTCCGTCCCGCAAGGTGTGGGCGATCTTCGAGCCGCGATCGGCAACGTCGTGCCGCCGCGTGTTTCAGTCGGATTTCGTTCGCGCCCTCGGCCGCGCTCATCACGTCATTCTGCCGGCGGTGTTCCGCTCGACGCTGTCGGACGCGGAGCGGCTCGATGCGGAGCAGATCGTGCGAGAGCTGCGCGAGGCGCACGTGGATGCCCGCTACATTCCGGCTACCGCTGACATCGTCCGCACCGTTTCGCGCGAAGCGAAAGAGGGTGATCTGATCGTCGTGATGTCGAACGGCGGTTTCGACGACATCCACCAGAAACTCCTCGATGCCCTCACCGCCCGCGAGGCGCGCTAGGGCAGAGGAGCGGAGTGGATCCCGTCACGATCATCGCAGCCGGTGACGCAGCGCTCGTAGTGGAGCTGCCCCAGCGTGTCGATCCAGAGATCAACGCCCGCCTCGTCCAGATGGCGGAAGCGCTGCGGCAAAGCGCCGGAGGCGTGATCAGGGACGCGGTTGTCGGGTATTGCACGCTGACGGTCTACTTCGACCCGCTCCGCGTGGACGCGTCGTGGCTGGCCGCGGAGATCCTGAACCTGGCCAGAGAGGATCCGCCGGACGCCTGCGAGCAGGGTGCGACGATCGAGGTGCCGGTCTGCTATGGCGGTGAGCTCGGACCGGACCTCGTCGACGTCGCACGTGTGTGCGGGTGCAGCGAAGAGGAAGTCGTCCGGCTCCATTCGGAAGTCACCTATCGAGTGTACGTCGTCGGTTTCGTACCGGGCTTCGCGTACATGGGCGTCGTCGACGACAGGCTTGCGCTCCCGCGCCGGACGTCCCCTAGGACGAAGGTGCCGGCTGGCTCGGTGGCGATTGCTGCAGGACAGACGGGAATCTATCCAATCGAAACGCCCGGAGGATGGCACCTTCTCGGCCGGACGCCGATCCGTCCGTTCGATCCGGGTCGCGCGGAGCCGGTGCTGTTCCGGCCAGGGGATCGCGTCCGGTTTCGCGCCATCGATCGACGAACATTCGACCAGTTGGCGTTCGCGTGATGCGTTCGATGACGGTCACACGCGGCGGCATGCTCACGACCGTTCAGGACCTCGGACGCTGGGGGCACCAGCATCTCGGCGTGCCCGTTGCAGGGCCGATGGACTGGTATTCGCACCGCCTCGCGAACCGCCTGGTGGGCAACTCCGAAGACGCCGCCGCGCTTGAAATCACGCTGGTAGGGCCCGAACTGACGCCGAGCGCCGACGTGA
>JACDCA010000419.1 GCA_013694635.1 Acidobacteriota bacterium
TTGCAGGTGAGGCGATCGCGAGCGACTGGCACGGCCTGAGCGCGACGCTCGCGGATGTCTGCGGCCGCGCGCGCGCGCGCGGCCGCCCGATATCGCTGGCACCGCGGGTTGCTGCTCGTACATTGCCGCACGGCTGCGCGTCCTCACCTTGACCTGGCAACTGATGCTCCGTCGAACTCTCTCTGTTGCGGTCTGTCTGATCCCGCTGGGGGAGCTCGCTGCGCAGAATGCCGCGCCTGCCGGGCATGCGGTTCTGAAGGGGATCGTCGTCGACAGCGTGCGGGGAGGCGTCCTGCGCGGCGCCTCGGTGGGCTTACTCGGGCCGTCGAAAATGACGTTCACCGATTCGCTTGGCCGCTTCCGCATCGACAGCATTCCGCCGGGGGAGTATCAGGTCGCGCTTTTCGATCCGCTGCTGGACACGCTCGCGTTGGGCGTCGTGTCTCCACGGACGCGCTTCGCTGCCGGTGACACTGTCGACCTGGTGCTGGCCGTGCCGTCGCAGCTCGCGATCGTCACCGCCAAGTGCGGGCCGGCCAGGAGCGCGGAAGAGGATCGCGCGCTTTTCGGGCAGATTCTCGACGCCGCTACGGAGCTGCCGGTGGCCGGAGCCCGGGTCAGTTTGAACTGGACCGACCTTACTATCAGCGAGCGGACCGGAGTCCGAAGCGAGCCGCGTCGCAGAGATGCCGAGTCTGACGCACGCGGTTATTACAAGATCTGCGGCTTGCCTCCCGACCTGACCGCGGAGGCCTTCGTACGTCGCGGTGCCGACAGCACCGGCAAGGTGCAGATCGCTTTCGGCGACGCTCTGCTGGGCCTGGCGACGTTCCTGCTGCCGGGCTCGGCGCCCGCGACCGCGGCGGCGCGCGACACGATCCCGGGAGCAGCCGCGCCGGGCCAAACCGTGTCCATCTCCGGAACCGTGACCGATGCAGACGGAAGGCCGGTCGGTAATGCGCACGTTTCCATCACCGGGGGAAGCAATTCCACAACGACCGATTCGACCGGCGCCTTCACGCTGGCAGACCAGCCCACAGGAACCCACGCGCTGGTGGTGCGCCGGCTCGGCTACATGCCGGTCGAGCTCGCCGTGCATCTGACGCCGCTCCGGAAGAACGAAGTTGCCGTCCAGCTGCAGCAGTACGTTCCCGTGCTCGCCTCGGTGATCATTGACGGCAATCGCGCGGCGGCGCTGGACAGGATTGGATTCACTCAGAGAAAAGCGCGCGGCACCGGACGGTACATCGAGCGGGCGGCCATCGAGAGCCGAAGCGCCTACAGACTCTCCAATCTCCTGGAGAACCTTCCGGGACTTCGCCGTCCCGGCGACGGATTCGGCGGAACCTGCACCACGTATTTCGTGGACGGCGTGCAATGGCGCGGCGGGACGCCGGAGGATTTCATCATGCCCGACGAGATCGAGGCGATCGAAGTGTATTCGCGGGGCTTCACCCCCGGTGAGTTTCAGACGAAGGACCGCTGCTCCACGGTAGCGGTGTGGACGAGGTGGAAGCTGCGGCTCTAGCGGTCCTCGTGCGGTCCTGAAGGGGCGCCTTCGAGGCGCCTCTTACGCTTGTGCGACCCTGGTGAGATGATTGCCGGATGAAGCTGCTCGTTCGGCTCGCAATACTCGTGGCGGTCGCGGCGCCGGCGGTCGCGCAGGAGCCGCGCGCGACGGGTTTCACGATACTCGAAGGAACGGTCCACGACAGCCTCCATGGCGGCTTCGCGATCGGCGCGTCCGTGACAGTTGGCGGTACGATGCGATTCGCCCTTACGGACTCTCTGGGGCGTTTCCGTATCGACAGCATTCCCGCCGGCGATCATCAGATCGAGCTGTTTCACCCCACGCTGGACACTCTCGGCGTCAGAGTGCTCACGCCCCCCGTTGCGTTCGCGGCGGATTCCACCGTGTTCCTGGCGCTCGCCATTCCTTCGGCGCGCACTGTCATGCGCGCGAAGTGCTCCGCCTCCGGCGAAGGACCGGGCGCGTTGATCGGACTCGTCCTGAACGCGGACAGCGAGGAGCCGGTCGCCGGGGCTGAGGTACGCCTTTGGTGGATCGAGGTGACCGTAGGCGAGAAGGCCGGGATGCGCCAGCAGCCGCATCAGCGCAGCGCGACCACCGACGAGAGCGGCCGCTACAAGCTCTGCGGGCTGCCGGCGGAGCTTTCCGCCAACATCTACGCCGCGAGCGGTAGCGACAGCACGCCGACGCTTCCGATCGCGTACGCCGCGCCCGGCCTGGGCATGGCGACGCTGTTCCTGGCGATCTCCGATTCGACCGCTGCTTCAGGCGCGGAAGTGAGAGGCGTGGTCGTCGATTCGGGCGGAACACCGCTCGCCGGCGCTCGCGTCGCGCTAGCCACGAGCCGGGATGCGGCCGTCACCGACTTGGCCGGCACATTCGTGCTGAGCGGGCAGCGGTCGGGCACGCAGACGCTGCTCGTGCGGAAGCTGGGTTATCAGCCCGCCGAGGTGATCCTCAATCTCACGCGCCTGGAGCCGCGCGAGGTGACGGTGCGACTGGGCGCCTTCGTGCCCGTGCTCGAGGCTGTGCTCGTGCA
>JACDCA010000420.1 GCA_013694635.1 Acidobacteriota bacterium
GTGCAGCGGCAGTTCGTGCTTCCCATCGGACTGCACAAGCGGATCGGATCGGCGGCCGCGACGACGACGGTGGAGCGTCTGCTGCGGCGCGCCGGGTTGAACTGGCTGCTCGGGTCCCCGGTCACGGTGCTGGCGAAGCGTTGCGCGTCCTAGTCACCGGCGCCAGTGGCTTCACCGGCGGGCACCTGGCCCGATACCTCGCGCTGCGTGGGCACGAGGTGCGGGCGCTCGTGCGAAATGCAGGGGCCGTTCGCGAGCGGCAACTCCAGAACATCGAGTATCACCAAGGCGACCTCCGCGACTCCGCGTCGATCCACCGTGCTGCAGCCGGCGTCGACGTCGTGTACCACATTGCGGCGATTTACCGTGAGGCGGGTCTGAAGGATGCCGCATACCGCACGGTGAACGCGGACGCCGTCGGCACCGTCATCGACGCCGCCGCGGCGGGAGGCGCCCGCCGGGTGGTGCACTGCAGCACTGTCGGCGTCCACGGCGATATCGAGCATCCCCCCGCGAACGAAGACGCCCCGCTGAGACCGGGTGATATCTACCAGGAGACCAAGCTCGAAGGGGAACACGTGGCGCGGAAAACGGCCGAGCGCACCGGCGTCGAGGTCGTGATCGCGCGCCCGTCAGGCATCCATGGCCCGGGGGACCGGCGCTTGCTGAAACTGTTTCGCGGCGTCGCGCGCCGCAGGTTCTTTCTCCTCGGGAGCGGCGGCAATTTCTATCACATGACGTACATCGACGACCTCGTCGAGGGCTTCCGGTTGTGCGGCGAGGCACCGCAAGCCGCCGGTCGCACCTACATACTGGCCGGCGGCGAGGTGACGACGTTGAAGGATCTCGTCGCCATCGTCGCGGAAACCGCCGGCGTCGCGTCGCCAAAGTTGCATCTTCCGGTGTGGCCGTTCTGGCTCGTGGGGGCCGCGTGCGAAGCGGTCTGCGCACCCCTTGGCGTCGAGCCGCCCCTGTACCGGCGCCGCGTGGATTTCTTCACGAAGAGCCGCGCCTTCGACATCACCCGCGCGCGCACCGAATTGGGTTACGCCCCACAGGTGTCGTTACGCGAAGGGATTCGCCGGACGCTCGACTGGTACCAGGCGGCGGGGTGGCTATAGTATCGATTGGTACCGACGTGAAGATTTCCCGCGCGCAGGACCAGTTGTTCGACAGCCGTCAGTCGGCCCGGCAGAAGTACGCCGCGCTGGTCGTCGGACGTCCGGGTCTTGGCGCGCTCATTCATCATGAGATGGTGACGCTGTGTTCGCAACCCGTGCCAGGAGCGTTGGGCCTGATGCTGCGCAAGACGCTGTACCCGACGCTTCTGGGCAGCTGCGGCCGCAACGTGGTGTTCGGCCAGAACGTCGTGCTGCGCCATCCCCACAGGATCGCAATCGGCGACAACGTCGTCATCGATGACAACTGCCTCGTGGACGCCAAAGGGGAAACCAATACCGGCATCACGATCGGCAACGGCGTCTTCATCGGTCGCAACACGATCCTGTCGTGCAAGAACGGCGATATCCACATCGAGGACGGCGCGAACATCGGTTTCAACTGCGAGCTGTTTTCGGCCAGCCGCGTCCGGATCGGCCGCAACGCGCTGGTCGCCGCCTATTGCTACGTCATTGGCGGCGATCACGATTTCAGCGATCCCGCGGCAGCAGTACTCGAGCAGGGGCGCCGCTCCGCGGGCGTCGACGTCGGCGAAGGCGCCTGGCTTGGCGCGGGCGCGAAAATACTGGACGGCGTGATCATTGGAAGCCGCGCGGTCGTCGGCGCCGGGGCGGTCGTACGTGAGTCGGTTCCAGACGGCGCCATCGCCGTCGGCATTCCCTCCCGCATCGTCGGGCAACGGGACGGAGCCGCAAAGCCGTGAGCGAAGCCGGCCCCCCTCCGACGCGAAAGCTCCGTGTGCTGCAGGTCTGCGATCACCTGGGGTGGGAAGGCTCGCGGATGCACGGGGTCAAGCGCCTCTTCGCCTGGATGATTCCGCGATTCGATCGGGAGCGGTTCGAAGTCTCGCTGGTCAGCCTGAGGAAGAAAGACGTATCCGAGGAAACGCTCGAGTCATTCGGCGTCGACATCACCTACCTGCATAAATCAAAGTTCGATCCGTCGACGCTGACCGCGCTCTTGAAGGTGATCGACCGCAAGCAGATCGACGTCCTCCACCTGCACGGGTACGGCGCGACGACGTTCGGACGGATGGCCGGGGCTATGCGACGGCTGCCGACGATCCTGCACGAGCACGCGAACCTGACCGACACTCCCTGGTTCCAGAAGATCGCGGACGCGGTGCTGGAGCCGTCGACCGACATCGCGCTGGCGGTATCGAGGAGCACCGCCGATTTCGTCATCAAGGCGCGGCAGCTCCCGCCCGACAAGGTGAAGATCGTGTATCTCGGTGCGCCGCTGGATGAATTCAGCCGCGTGCGATCCGGCGACGAGGTCGAGGCCGCGCGTCGTGAGCTCGGGATTTCGCCGGGCGAGTTCGCGGCGGGGACGGTGACGAGGCTTCACGACTCCAAAGGGAACTCGTACCTCGTCGACGCCGCGGCACTGGTGCTGAAGCAACGTCCGCACGCAAAGTTTTATGTTGTCGGCGAAGGCCCGCTGCTGGGAGACCTCCAGAACCAGGCCCGAGCCCTGTCGCTCGGCGACCGCTTCGTGTTTCACGGGTTCGCCAAGGACGTTGCGTCGGTGGTCTCGGCATTCGATGTCAGCGTGTTTCCTTCTCTCTGGGAGGGAACGCCGCTCACAGTATTCGAGGCGCTGGCGATGGCGAAACCGATCGTCGCGACTGACGCGGACGGCCTGATGGACGTCCTCTCCCATGACCGGGATGCGCTCATCGTGCCGCGCCGAGACGCGCCCGCGCTCGCCGACGCGATCATCCGGATGATGGATGACGAGACTCTGCGCACGCGCTTGTGCGAGGGCGCGCGCGAGACGAGCCAGCAATACGACATCGCGTCGTTCGTGCGGAAGATGCAGCAGCTCTACACCCTTCTACACCGGTTGTCGCGGCCGACACATCGGCGAGGCATCCTCGTAGCGGACCTCGCGTTTCTGACGTCGGGCCAGCCACATGACGCGTGACGTCCGGCTGGGCGCGGCCCTCGCTGCCGTGCTCCTGTTCGTCTATGGGGGCGTCGCGCTGACGGTCGATTTTCCGCGCACCGCGGTCGGCATCCAGAGCGACGAAGCGACGTACTACATGATGGGCCACAGTCTCGCGGAGGATGGGGACCTGACCTACCGGCGGGAAGATCTGGTGCGCGTCTGGAAGGAGTTCTCATCCGGTCCGGCCGGCCTGTTCCTCAAGCGGGGCAGTGACGTTCTCGATTGGGGGTTGATGCTGCGTCCGCCGTTTGTGTGGACCCGCACGCAGCCGGATCCGGATTCATCGCGGCTCTTCTACGGCAAATCCTTTATCTACCCCCTGGTGGCCGCGCCATTCGTCAAGGTGTTCGGCACCAATGGCTTTCTCCTGCTGCACGCACTGTTGCTCGCCGGAGTGACGTGGTGCGCGTTTCTCTTTCTTCACGCGCGGTCCCCCGCAGTGCCGGCTGCCGTCCTGACGGGCGCCTTTGTGCTGGCGACGGTCGTGCCCGTGTACTTCGTCTGGATCACGCCCGAGCTGTTCAACTTTGCGCTCGTGTTTTTCGCGTACTTCTGCTGGCTCTACAAAGAGGTCGCAGCCCCCGCCGAGATGCCGCGCGGTGTTCGCTGGCTTGCCTCGGGCCGAAGCGATCTGGCCGCCGCGGTGCTGTTGGGCATCGCGACGTTTTCGAAGCCGCCGAACGCCCTTCTGTTCGTTCCCCTGGTTGTCTACGCGCTGTGGCGTCGCAATTTCGCCCGCGGGCTCGCGATGTGCCTGGTGTTCGGCGTGGTCGCCGTCGGGCTGTTCGGCGGCAACACGGCGATCACCGGGGACTGGAACTACCAGGGTGGAGAGCGCAAAACGTTTACCTGGGAGTTCCCCTTCCAGCGGCCGGACGCGACCTTTGATTCCATCAACACGAAAGCGGCGGCGCGGGACGACGCGCTGACCAGCATCCTCTTCGACCCGCGTGTGTTCTGGACTAACCTGTCGAACAACCTCCGCTGGTACTTCGTGGGGCGCTATTCGGGGCTGGTCGCCTATTTCGCCCCGGCCGTGTTCGCACTGTTCGCGTTCTTTGCCGCGCCGCGCCGGCGCCCGTTGTGGCAGTGGCTCGTCCTCGCGTCGGCGATCGCGCAGATCCTGCTGTTCGTCATTTCTCTCCCCCACACGTGGTTTGGCGGCGGCGGCTCGGTCGGGAACCGGTACTTCATGGGCGTGTACGGAGTCTTTCTATTCCTGCTGCCGCCGATCACCTCGGTCGCGCTCTCCTTCGTTCCGTGGATCGTCGGAGGGCTCTTCGTCGGAAAGCTCGTCATCAACCCATTTGCGTCGTCCATGGCTCCCGGAACCTACGCGGACAGTGGGCCGCTGCGCTGGCTTCCGGTAGAACTGACCAACGTCAACGATCTGCCGATCAACACGGACAGTTCGCGTGTCCGCGTCTGGTTCGGCGATGATCCGGGCACACAGGGGACGAACAATCCTGGATTCCAGATCTATTTCCTCGACATGAACTGGTTCCGCGAAGCCGACAAGAGCTTCTGGGTGAAGGGGGAGTCGCGCGCCGAGTTCCTGGTAAAGACGGATCGTCCGATGAAACGGCTCGTGCTGACGCTGTCGGCCGGACCGTATCCCGTGAACGTGACGGCGCGGGTAGGGGGGCGTGAGCAGGAGCTCGTCGTGCCGGCGGAGGAGTCCCGTGACATCAGCTTCGCGCTGGATCGCGGATTCCCTTACGTCGGAACCGACGATCGCATGCCGCGCCCGGTGTGGGTCGCGTCGGTCTCGAGCGACACCGGCTTCGTTCCAATTTTCCATACTGGCGGCACCGACGCGCGCTTCCTTGGCGTGCGCGTGAAGCCGTTGTTGGTCGAATGAGGCCACGGTTCCACGCGGTGCAACTCGGAGCCGGCGAGTGAGCCGGATTGCGGTCGTGACGTCCAGCCCGCCGATGAGCGAGGGAGGTCACATCGTGATCGCGCGCGCGCTCGTCCAGGCGCTCCGCGAATCAGGTCACGAGGCGGACATCGTGCTGACGCCACAGAATCGCTTTGGCCGGCAGGCTTCGGCATACCTGGCGACGTGGTTCACCGACGTCGGTCACACGGAGGGACGGCCGATCGACCAGGTGATCTCCCTCCGGTACCCGAGTTATGCCGTCCGTCACGAGCGGCACGTCTGCTGGCTCAATCACACGATGCGTGAGTACTACGATCAGTGGGAGCCCTTCGCGCGGCAGCTGAGCGCACGCGGGCGGTTGAAGGAAGGCGTCCGACGGAAGTTGATGCATGCCGCGGACCGGTACCTGCTCACCCGGAATGTGGACACGCTGTTCGTGCAATCACGAACGATTCAGAAGCGTCTCGAGATGTGGCCGGAACTGCGCTCGACCGTGCTGCACCCACCGGCCCCGCAACGCGCGTATCGCTGCGATGGCTACGGCGATTACATCTTCTGGGTGTCGCGGCTGACGCCGCTGAAGCGCGCGGACCTCCTGATCGAGGCGCTTGCGACGCCGGAAGGGGCGGGGTTGAACGCGGTGATCGCGGGCGAAGGCGAGGACCGGCCGCGTCTGGAAAGCCTTATCAAGTGTCACTCCCTGGAGGACCGGGTCATTATGACGGGCCGTCTCGACGACGACACGGTGTTGACGCACCTGGCGCGGTGTCGCGCCGTCTGTTTCGCTCCCGTCCAGGAGGACTACGGGTTTGTCACCGTCGAGGCGTTCGCCTCGCACAAGGCGGTAGTAACCTGCATTGACAGCGGCGGTCCGGCGGAGCTCGTGGTGGACGGCGCGAATGGCTTTGTCTGTGCGCCGGACGCGCGGTCTCTGGCCGTTGCCCTTCGGTGTCTGTCTGAGGACGCCTCGCTCGCTGAACAGCTGGGCGCGGCTGCGTTCGCCTCAGGCCAGAAACTGAACTGGCCCGACACCGTCCGCGCCCTCACGTCATGAAATACTTGAGCGCAGGACTCCCGACTCCGACTATCTACTGACTATCGACTAATCCATGTCTTACGCATCCACCCTGGAGACTCGGCTCGCAAAAAAGGTCACGAAGGCCATCACCGAATTCAACCTGCTTGAGGACGGCGATCGCGTGATGGTGGGGCTCTCGGGGGGAAAGGACAGCTGGGCCCTTCTGCAGGTGCTCGACGTGCTGCGCAAGCGTGCGCCGATCAGCTTTTCGCTCGTCGCCGTCACGGTGGACTCCGGCTACGACGGGTATCGCCACGATCTCATTTCCCGCACCTGCGAGCAGCGTGGATGGGAATACCGCGTCGAGCACACGGACATCGGCGACGTGATGGACGACATTCTGGACGCGGGCGCGACCCCGTGCTCGCTGTGCGCCCGATTGCGGAGAGGCGTCCTGTACCGACTCGCGAAGGAAGTCGGCGCCACGAAGATCGCCCTCGGACACCATCTCGACGATTTCATCGAGACGCTGCTGCTGAACCTCTTTTTTGCGGGGTCGCTGAAGGCGATGCCGGCACGCCTGGTCTCCGACAACGGCGAGCACGTGGTCATCCGGCCGCTGGTCTACACGACCGAGTCGGACGCACGCGCCTACGCGAAAGAGTCCCAGCTTCCGATCATCGGCTGCTGCTGTCCGGCCTGCGGCGATTTGAGCCTGCAGCGCCAGCGCATCAAGCGCCTGATCGCGGAGCTCGAAGTGGAGCATCCCGAGATCCGGAAGTCGATGATCCGGGCACTGGGCAACGTCGCCGGCCGCCACCTGCTCGACAAACGTCTAAACCCATTGCCGGAACTGCGCGACGCCGCGCTGGCCGGCGGCGCCATGCCGCTGCGCCTCTTCCGGCGATAGGAGCCCCGGTGCAACACGGTGCCACGGTGCAACACGCCACGGTGCAACACGGTTCAGCACGGAAATTTCTCGCCTGTGTCGGGCTGGTGATCTGCCTGGCCGCGCGGGCGCATGCCCAGCAGCGGCCTCTCGTCACTGAAGATCCCGAGACGATCGGTTCGGGCCTCGTGCTTGTCGAGGGGGGATTCGACCAGCAGCGAAAGGTGTTCTATCCGCTGTCGGGTCTCACGGGTGACCTGCTGCGGGTGCCCACACTTGGTCTCAGTCTCGGGCTCAGCTCGATCGCCGAGATCCAGATCGACTGGTCTCCATATCAGAGACTGACCGTGAACGAGCGCCAGGCGGCGCCGCTTGCCGCCATGCTCGATTTCACCGGAGATCAGACGAGCGACATTGACGACCTCGTCATCGGCACGAAAGTGCGCCTCATCCCCGAAGGCGCCGGCCGCCCCGCGTTCGGTGTGCGATTTGCGACGAAGCTGCCGAACGCCAGCAATGAGAGCGGCCTGGGCACCGACACGATGGACTTCTTTGTGTCGGCGCTCGTCGGGAAAACGGTGGAGTCGATCAGGGTCGTGGGCAACGTCGGCCTCGGCCTCCTGGGAGATCCAATCCGCGGCGA
>JACDCA010000444.1 GCA_013694635.1 Acidobacteriota bacterium
CGGATCACTGGTGGGGCGGATATCACTGGGCAACATCTGGCGGGGGACTTGCGCTGAACGTTGGCGACAACGTCGACAGCACATGGGACCCGTACCTTGACCAGACGATCACCGACTGGAATGTTTCCGGCTGGCTCGATTTTGTGGAAGTTTCCGGGGGCACAACCCCCAGGAAGTGCCGTCCGACCGCAGGTCGCATCGAGGTGTGCAACGCGGCGTATGGTAACAACGGCTGGCTCGGCATTGCGCAGATCTGGCTGAGCGGCGGTCACATTTCGCAGGCGATCACGAAGGTGAACGATACGTACTTCAACACCGCCACGTACAACACGCCCGCGTGGCGCCGGCTGGTCATGTGTCAGGAGGTCGGTCACGACTTCGGGCTCGATCACCAGGACGAAACGAACAACAACACCAACCTCGGGTCGTGCATGGATTACACGAACGACCCCGACGGCGGCCCCGGCGGCGCTGTCAATGACGATCCGTCCAACGAGCACCCGAACACGCACGACTACGATCAGGTTCAAATCATTTACAGCCACAGCGACGGTGGAGCGGCTGCCGCGGCTATCGATTCAGATGCTCCCGACCATCCATCGCAGTGGGGACGTCTGATGCGCCAGAACAAGGATCGGCGCATCCAGGTGTTCGAGCTCGACCTCGGGCAGGGACGCAAAATGCTGACGCACGTATTCTGGGCGGACGAGGAGAACGACGGGCGCGGCAACGACAAGAAGTAACACTCGGATGTACGTCTGCGAGTAAGGCCAAGCCGGCCGCTGGAAAGCGTCCGGCTTTTCCTTTATACGGCGCGCGCCTCCGCCGATGTCAAAACCTGCACAGGCATCCGGAGGCTCGCGCGGCATCCCCGCCGATCGTGGCGGTTCGCCAGCAGCAGGCTCCCCCCATGCGCTTCGGCGATTTGGCGGCTGAGGACCAGTCCGATGCCCGACCCTCCCGGCTTCGTCGTAAAGAACGGCACGAACAGGTTCCCGGTGTTCGACAGTCCCGGCCCTTCATCCTCTACCCAGAGCTCCATCGACTGAGCACCGGGCAGGCGATCCCAGCCGACGGAGACGCCGCCGCCGGTCTCCCGGACGGCATCCACCGCGTTGCGAATCAGGTTGATGAGCAGCTGCTCGAGCTGATCGCCGTCCGCCTGGATGGTCAGCGGTGGCCCGGGCTGGACTCGTATGTGATGCGCCTTTTCCAGCGTGACGACGCGGTCGACGAAGGTGCCGACCGCGAGCGGCGTAAGCTTCGGCGGCGGGAGTTTCGCCAGCCTCGCGTAGGCGCTCATGAAGCGGCTGAGCGATTCGGACCGGGACGCGATCACGCCGAGTCCGCGCTGGACGTCCTCGCGCCAGTCGTCCGGCGCCGGGTCCCGCTCGATGATTCCCGAGAGGCTCCCGGCGATCGACTTGATCGGCGCCAGCGAGTTGTTCATCTCGTGCCCGATGACGCGGATCAGACGCTGGAACGCCTGGCGCTCCTCTTCGCGCAGCGGACGGCTGAGATCCGAGAGCACGAGCAGCTCGTGCGGACGTCCTCCCTGGCGGAATTGACTTCGCCGCACTTCCCAGCGTCCGGCGCCACCGGGAAAGACCGTGTTGATGACGCGCGGCGCCTCGCCGGTCAGGTAGTTGTCGAGCGCGATTTCCGCGGCGCGGCGGCCCAGGAGCCGTTCGGACGGCTGGGCGAGCAGGCGCGTCCCTGCCCGATTCACAAATTTCAGCTCCGTGACCTCGTCGAACGTGAACACCGCCACGTCGATCTCCGCCATCACCTTCCGGAGGAGTGTCGTCGCCTCGAGCGCGTCGAGGCGCTGGTGACGAAGCGTCTCGACCAGCGCGTTCACCTCGATCATGACCTCGCCCAGCGGATCGCCGCCGCGCGCCCCGCGCGCCCGGATCGAAAAATCCCCCTCGCCCAGAGCGGCGAGCAGGTTCGACAGGGTCTGAAGCGGCAGGATGACTCGTTCCCGGAGCGCCAGGGCAAACCCCAGGCAGAAGGTGACGATGAAGACCGTGAGGGTCCACTGGACCTTGGGGGTGTAGTCTCCGGCCCAGAGGAAGATCAGCGAGATGCCGGCGCCCGGGAGTGCCGATGCGAGCGCCATCAGCAGAATGCGCCGGTCGTGGCTCAGGCGCGGATGGCGGCGGGGAGGCATTGAACTATGAACTATGAACTATGAACACTGAATATTGAGCTTCAGAGTTCGCAGTTCAAACTTCAGCGTTTTTTAGAGTCCATAACGCTGCAACCGGCGGTAGAGAGCGCTGCGGCTCAGACCGAGGGCCTTGGCGGCCTGGCTGACGTTGCCGTCATAGCGCGTCATCCCCTTCTTGATCAGGAAGCACTCCACGTCCTCGAGGCTCATGTCTTCGAGGCGCCCGACGCTGTCCTTCGCGGTCCGGAGCCCGAGGTCCCCCGGTTTCACCTGCGGGCCAGCGGCCATGAGCACCGCACGTTCGATCGAGTGATCGAGCTCGCGGACGTTGCCGGGCCAGGAGTGCTCGAGCAGCATCTGCATGGCGCCGCTCTCGAAGCCGGTCAGGCGCTTCCGGTAGCGCTGCGCGTGCTGCCGCAGGAAGTGCTGGGCGAGTAACGGCGTGTCTTCACGGCGGTCCCTGAGCGGAGGCAGCCGGATCTCGATTGTATTGAGCCGGAAGAGCAGGTCCTGTCGGAACCGCCCGGCCGTCACTTCTTCGCTCAGGTCCGCGTTGGTCGCCGAGATGGTCCGTACGTCAACACGGCGGGTCCGTGACGAGCCGAGCCTCTCGAATTCACCGGTCTCGATCACGCGCAGCAGCTTCGCCTGCTGGCTCATGGGCACGTTCGCGATCTCGTCGAGGAACAATGTCGCCTGATCGGCCAGCTCGAACCGGCCGACGCGGTCCGCCTTCGCGTCCGTGAATGCGCCGCGGACGTGACCGAACAGCTCGCTCTCGAACACACCCTCCGACACGCCACCGGAGTTCACGATGACCATCGGCCGCGTCGCCCGGCTCGAGACGGCGTGCAGCGCGCGAGCGACGACTCCCTTGCCGGTGCCGTTTTCGCCGAGGATGAGCACGTTGGCGTCAGACGGACCCACGCGCGAGACCACCTGCAGGACGCTCTGCATGGCGTTCGATTCGGCGACGATGCTTGGCACCCCCTCACCACGGAGAAGGGAATTCTCGGCCTCGAGCCGCTGCCCCTTTCGGAGCGCCTGGCTCAACTCGATCTGGGTGCGGACGATCGCCAGCAGCCGCGCGTTGTCCCACGGCTTCTGGATGAAGTCGCGGGCGCCGCGCCGCATCGCCTCGACGGCGACTTCGACGCTCCCCCAGGCGGTCATGACGACGACCGGCAGCGTCGGATCGATGCCCTGGATGCGGGAAAGAAGGTTGAGACCTTCTTCTCCAGACGTGGTGTCGCGCGTGTAATTCAGATCGATCAGCGCGACGTCGAACTCGCGCGCCTCGACGGCTGCGAGCACTCCCGCAGGGGAGGACGCCGTCTCGAGCTGCAGCCCCTCACCTTTGAGGAGCAGGCGCAGGGCCTCGAGGACGTCCGACTGGTCGTCGGCGATCAGAACGCGGGGTTCGCCCGCCTTGACAGGATGACGGGCAGGTAGCTCTTGTGTATGCATGCAATGCTGACGGTCGAAGGCTGAAGGCTGAAGTAAGGCTACATTCAGCCTTCAGCATTCCGCATTGCGATCAATGTTCGAGGTGGAAGCCGCTCTCCTCGAGCTCTTTCTCGCCGCGCTTGCCGCTCGTGCCGTCCTCTTCGACGACCCGGCCGTCGAACAGGTGGATCGAGCGGTCCGCGTGCCGCGCGTAACGCGGGTCGTGGGTGACCATGCAGATCGTCGCCCCCTCGCGGTGCAGCTCACGGAGCAACTCCATGACGGCCTCGCCGTTCTTCGAGTCGAGGTTACCGGTTGGCTCGTCCGCCAGCAGGATCGACGGGGCGCCGGCGACCGCGCGGGCCACCGCGACGCGCTGCTGCTGACCGCCCGAGAGCTGGCTGGGAAGGTGCTTCGCGCGATGCGCCATGCCGACCTTCTCGAGCGCCGCCATCACGCGCTCCTTGCGCTCGGCCGACTTCATGCCGCGGTAGGTGAGGGGCAGCTCCACGTTCTCGTAGACGTTCAGGTCGCCTATCAGGTTGAAGCTCTGGAAGATGAACCCGATCTCGCGGTTGCGCACACGGGCGCGCTCCGAGAGCGGCAGGTCCGCGACAGACTTGCCATTGAGGACGTACTTGCCCTCGGTCGGAGAATCGAGCAGGCCGAGGATCGACAGGAGCGTGGACTTGCCGCAGCCAGACGGCCCGGCGATGGCGATGTACTCGCCGCTCTTGATCTCGAGGTGGATCCCGGCGAGCGCGTGGGTCTCGACTTCGTCCGTGAAAAAGACCTTCGTGACGCCGTCGAGATGGATCAGCGGTTGCCCTGCAGTGGTCATCTTCGCTCCTTTAATTGAGTCGTATCCGGTCGTAAGAATCCTGCGCCGACATGTCGGAGAGGATCACCTGGTCTCCGGGCTGGAGGCCCTCGGTGATCTCGATCTGGTTCACCGAGCTGCGTCCGAGCTTCACCTGCACCCGCTGCGCGTCGCCGGTGTCGCCGATCAACTTGAACAGCATCACCGTGCTGTGCTCCTGGCCGAACGCAGGACGCCCCACATACAGCACGTTGTCCAGCTTCTCGAGGGTGATGGTGCCGTCGACGCTGAGATCCATTCGCGCGCCCGGCGGTAGAGCGTCGAGGAGCGTGATGTCGACGCCGACTGTTCCCCCGACCGCACCCGGATCGATGCGCGACACGCGTCCTTTGATGACGCCGTTTCGGGTATCGACCTCCGCGGTCTGACCGATGTGGATGTCCTTCGTCTGCGTTTCCGCGATGCGGACTTCGGCTTTGAGCTTCGTCGGGTCGGCGACCCGCGCGAGGTTCGTTCCGGGGCCGACCTGCGAGCCGACTTCGACCGGCACCTGCTGCAGAACGCCGTGCATGTTCGATTTCACACGGAGGTTGTCCAGCTGGCTGATGCGGAGCTGATACTGCGCACGGCTCTGATCGACGGCTGCCGCCTGGGGCGCCAGCTGCGATTTGACCCCTTCACGCGCCATCGTCAGACGCCGTTCGGCGATCGACAGCCGATTCTTCAGTTCCGCCTCGCGCGAACGCGACTGCTTGACCTGAATTTCGGAAATCAGACCATCTTTGAAAAGTTTCTCCTGCGCCTCCAGCTGCAGCACCGCATCCTCATACTGCGACTTCACGCCGGCGACGTCCGCCTGCTGGCTCAGAAGCTGACTTTCAAGCTCGGTTTTCCGGTTGTTGTAATTCGCCTGCGCCGACTGATAGGCAAGCTGCCCTTCCGTCACGGACTGCTGCAACTCCGGATTACTCAATTCGAGGATCACAGTGCCCGGGGTCACGGTCGCGCCGGGACGGAGAACGATGCGCTCTACGCGTCCGGACGTGGTCGTATTCACCCAGCGGATCTCCTCAGGCACCAGCGTGCCTGAGCCCCGAACGAGCCGCAGCATCGGGCCGCGTTTGACTGTATCGATCCAGACGGCCGCCTTGTCGACTGACGGCGCGGCGGGTTTCAGCCGCGACACGCCGACCGTAATGAGAATCACCGCGACCGCGCCGATGGTCGCGTAGATGGTGCGGCGGATCTTCTTTTTCTTGACGACGCTGGACGGACGTGCGATGTCGACCATGAACCTGCCTCTGTCCTGATTTCCGGGGGAGCGGGATGGACACCCGGTCAGTCCAGAATAACCAATTACCCTGCCACAATTGGCACGGCTTATAAGTGCTGTGTTATTAAGTGCTTGCGGGGCGACTCGACATCACATGGCGTCCGTTTCTGACCGCTTGCGGAATGGCCCATCCCGGAAACGGACACCTCATTCACGTCAGTAGGCACCCGTTTCGTCCCGACTGTGCAATTGGACGAAATTACGAGGCGAGTGGTTTAGAAGAATCGCGTGAATCTTCGGGGGCAGCAAGATCGGATGAGCTCTGAAATGACGCGGGGTCTCACCGCGCGCCCCTTTCCGGCACGGGGAATGCGAGCGTCAACCGGCATGGGTGAGTTCAACGACCGCCTGCTCGGGGAACTGATCGACGCCGTCAAATCGGCGGTGAAAAAAGAGCAAGCTGAACGGCTCCGCGACGTGTACCTGATCGGAGATATCGAAAAGGACGTTGCCCGCGTCGTCATAGAACGCCTGCGCGAACTGGCGAACGAAGGGCCGGGGCCCATCACCCTGTACATCAACACGGCGGGGGGAAACGTCACCGACGGTCTTGCGATCCATGACGCCCTCCTGGACGTCATCTCGAGAGGCATCCAGGTCACGATCGCGGTCCAGGGCATGGCTTACTCGATGGGCTCGGTGATTCTCCAGGCGGCCAGCCCCGGCCAGCGGTACTCATTCCCGCACTCGTGGATCATGATCCATGAACCCGCGAAGTGGGCGGGGTGGCAATCGACGACCGCGGCGGCGCAGCACCTGGACCGACTCAAGCAGATGCAGAGCCAGATTTATCGGATCCTCTCCTCCCGGTCGGGCCGGCCGCTCAGACAGATCATCCGCGATACCAAGCGGACTGACTTCTATCTGGACGCGACCAAGGCGCTCGAATATGGCTTGATCGACCGGGTGCTCGGCGTGACCCACGCCTCGACGCCGGTGCTGTCGGAGACGACGGCTGATTCGCGGTCGGAAGCGGCCGCCGCCGAAAGGCCGATGCGCGATCCCTCGCCGCACACCGGGCCGGAACCTGTCGAGCGCACCGCGGAACGGGTCGCGGGGTCGCAGCAGCGAACCCCATGAAAGGGTCAGCCGACGCCTATCCGTTCCGCACGCTGCCGGTTCCCTCGCGTTTCAGCATAGCCATCGGCCTGGTGGCACTGGTGTTTCTGATCGACCAGTCGGCCGGGGACCTCATCGACGACGGCAGCCATCTGCTTCTTCTTGGGACGGCGGTCGGCGCCACGGCATGGTTTGCCGGTACGGGGCCCGCGCTGCTGGCGACGGTGCTCGGCGCCGTTCTCGGCGCGACACACGGCGACGGGCGAGACACCGGCGCGGTGGCGCTGCACCTGGCGCTTTTCTTGGTCCAAGGCCTCATCCTGACCGGCGTCGTCGACGAGCTCCGGCGGGCGCGCCGCAGCGCGGAGGCACGCGCGCGTGATGCAAACGTGGCGCGGCACGAAGGGGAAGTGGCCAACCGCACGAAGGACGAGTTTCTCGCCACGATCTCGCACGAATTGCGGACGCCGCTGAACGCCGTCCTCGGCTGGGTGCACCTCCTGCGCTCGGGACGCCTCGACGGGCCGACCGCGGTCCGCGGGCTCGAGGCGATCGACCGCAACGTGCGGCTGCAGGCGCAGCTCACTGCCGATCTGCTCGATGTCTCGAAAGCGCTCACAGGCAAGCTTCGCTTGAACTCACGCCCTGCGGCACTGGAAGACGCCGTCCGCCAGGCGCTGTCATCCGCCATGCCCGCCGCGAAGGCCAAAGGCGTGCAGCTCGTGTTGACGCATACCGAGCCGGCGGTCGTCCATGGCGATCCGACGCGCCTTGTGCAGATCGCGTGGCAGTTGATCGCCAACGCTATCAAGTTCACTCCTCGCGGCGGCACGATCGAGGTCGCGACGCAGGCGGTGAAGGACGAAGCGGTGCTTCGGGTGCAGGACAGCGGTCAGGGGATCGATCCGGCGTTTCTGCCGCGGGTCTTCGAGCGGTTCACGCAGGCGGATTCCTCCGCCACGCGGAAGGCGGGCGGCCTTGGCGTGGGTCTCGCCCTCGTGCGCGAACTGGTTGAACTGCACGGCGGCGAGATCGAGGCCCGCAACCGTCCGGACCGGAACGGTGCCGTCTTCACGGTCAAGCTGCCGTTGCAGGTGGCCGAGATGGTCCTGCGCTGCGAGGAGATCGTGGACGGTGACGCGGCGCGGGCGGAAGGTACGCCGCTCGAGGGCCTGCGCGTGCTCGTCTTCGAGGAAGATACCGAAGGACGTGAATTGATGCGGACGCTGCTCCAGCATGGCGGCGCCGACGTGCAGACGGCGAGTACGGTGGGTGACGCCCTGACGTCGCTCGAGTCGTGGCGCCCCGATGTGCTCGTCAGCGACAGCCTCTCGAGCGAACACGATTCGTATGCGCTGATCGGCAAGGTGCTGTCGTTGGAGGCGCACCGCGGCGGCCGCATCCCCGCGGCTGCTCTGACGACCGCGGCGCGCACCGACGAGCGGCTGCGGCACCTTCTGGCCAACGTGCAGCGGGAATTGCCGAAACCGGTGGAGCCGGCGCTGCTCACCTCGGAAATCGCGCGACTTGCGGGGCGCGAAAGGCGGCGGGCGCAACGGTGAGCCGGCGCGGAGGATCGCTGGACCGACGCCTCTCAGCCGGCGTCGAGATGCACTCCGGCCGTGCACACGCTCGCGTCTGGGCACCGGCGTGCGCCGCGGTCGATTTCGTGCTCGAAGCGGTTGCGGGGCGAACGATCCATCCGCTCGAGAAGGAGCCGGACGGGTTCTTCAGCGCCACCGTCGAGGCCACGGCCGGGGATCGGTATTGGTTCCGGCTCGACGACGACCGGCTTCGGCCGGACCCGCGTTCCCGTTTTCAACCCGACGGGCCGCACGGCCCTTCGCAGATCGTCGACCCTTCTGCATTCCCCTGGACGGACTCGGCGTGGCAGGGCATCGGTGCGGCGCGTCAGGTCATCTACGAGATGCATGTCGGGACTTACACTCCGCAGGGGACGTGGCCCGCTGCCGCAGAGCAGTTGCCGGCACTGGCGTCGCTCGGCATCACCATCGTCGAAATGATGCCGCTCGCGGATTTCCCCGGCAGGTTCGGATGGGGCTACGACGGCGTGAACCTCTATGCGCCGACGCGGCTGTACGGGCAGCCGAACGATCTGCGCGCGTTCATCGACCGCGCGCATGTGCTCGGTCTGGCGGTGATCCTCGATGTGGTCTACAACCACCTCGGCCCGGATGGCAACTATCTGGGAGAGTTTTCCAGCGACTATTTCACCGACAAGTACACGAACGACTGGGGCCGGGCGCTCAATTTCGAAGGGCCGCGGCCGGTACGCGAGCACTTCGTCGAGAACGCGGGCTACTGGATCGACGAATACCATTTCGATGGCCTGCGCCTCGACGCCACGCAAGATATCCACGACGGGTCGGACGAGCACGTCCTGCGCAGCATTACCACACGCGCCCGCTCCGCCGCGCGAGGCCGCAGCGTGCTCGTGATCGCCGAAAACGAGCCTCAGGACGTTGGTCTGATGCGGACTGCGGCGTCAGACGGGTACGGCATCGACGCGATGTGGAACGACGACTTTCACCATTCCGCGCAGGTCGCGCTCACCGGCCGGCGGGAAGCGTATTACACCGACTATCTCGGTTCACCGCAGGAACTGATCTCGTCGGCCAAGTACGGGTTTCTCTATCAGGGCCAGTGGTACGGGTGGCAGAAGCAGCGCCGTGGCACACCCGCGCTCAACATCGCCCCGTCGGCGCTGGTCCACTATCTACAGAACCATGATCAGGTAGCGAACTCCGCCTTCGGCAAACGGGTTCACGAGCTGACATCACCGGGACGCCATCGCGCGTTGACGGCGCTGCTGCTGCTGGGGCGCGCAACGCCATTGATCTTTCAGGGGCAGGAGTTCAACGCGTCCGCGCCTTTCCTCTTCTTCGCGGATCTGCCGGAGAGCCTGCGGGAGCCGGTCGCGGAAGGGCGAAAGGAGTTCCTGTCGCAGTTCCCCGCGCTCAACGATTCCGATGTCATGTCCGCACTCGCCCCCCCTGGTGATGAACGCACTTTCGCACAATGCCGCCTGGATCTCGGGGAGCGGCAGACACACGCCGGCGCGTATGCGCTGCACCGCGACCTCCTCCGACTGCGGCGGACGGATCCGGTCATTGGCGCCGAGGGGACATCAGTCGATGGGGCGATCCTTGCCCCCGAGGCGTTTCTCCTCCGGTTGCTTGGCGCCGGGGGTGACCGGCTCCTCTTGATCAACCTGGGACACGACCTCGAGCCCTCGCCGATGCCCGAACCGTTACTGGCACCACCGGCAGGCTGTGGTTGGCACCTGCTGTGGAGCAGCGAGGCTGTTGCGTACGGCGGGGCAGGTACTCCGCCACTCAACGCCAACGAACGGTTGCACCTACCGAGCGAGTCGGCCGTACTGCTCGCGTCGGAGCGACAATCCTCTGAACCATGATTCACGGTGAAGTCCTGACGCGCGTGATCGAACGTCCGGTCGATCGCGAGCCGGACGGTCCGATGCCGCGGCGCGAGTGGCTCGTGACCAACGGGCTTGGCGGATACGCATCCGGCACTGTTGCAGGTGTAGTCACGCGCCGCTATCACGGACTACTGATTGCGTCGCTGCCGGCGCCGCTCGGGCGCGTCGTCATGCTGAACCATCTGCTCGAACGGGTCCGGATCGCCGGTGGCGAGACCCTCTGGCTTGGCGACGAAGACGAGGTGGCCGGGCCGAACGCCGCTGACCGGGCCGGGCACCTGGCGGAATTCCGTCTCGAGTTGGGGCTGCCGGTGTGGCGGTATGCATTTGGCGGGATCGAGATCGAAAAGCGCGTCTTGATGCCCCACGGCCAGAACACCGTGCACGTGCGATACCGCCTGGTGCGCGGTAGCCGACCGGTCCGGCTGACTCTGCGTCCGTCGGTGCATTTCCGGTCGTACGAGGCCCCGGTCAATGCCTCGGCATCGCTCGTCTATTCGGTTACCGCGCGCGAGCACCGCTACGAGGTCTGCGCGACCAGCGAGTGGCCGACGTTGCGGATGCTGATGCACGGGTCCGGGGCGGCGTTGACGCTCGATGCGAAAGGGAACGGTGAGGTGCCCTACGCCATGGAAGCGCTGCGGGGTTACGAGGGGGTCGGCTCGTTGTGGAGTCCCGGATACTTCCGCGCTGATCTGTTGCCTGGAGAGACGGCGACGCTCGTTGCGTCGAGCGAACCCTGGGACCTGGTTGGGGCGCTGCATCCTGCCGACGCGCAGGCCGCCGAAATAGACCGGCGCCAGCGGCTGCTGGCCCTCGCCGGCCGCGCGGCTGAGACCACACTCGAAGCCGAGCTGGTGCTCGCGGCTGACCAGTTCGTCATCACGCCGGCGGGGCGTTCTGAAGAGGCCGCGCGCGCGCGCGCCGCCGGAGAAGAGGTCCGCACCGTCATCGCAGGATACCACTGGTTCACCGATTGGGGGCGCGACACCATGATCAGCCTCGAAGGGCTGACGCTGTCGACACACCGGTTCCGCGAGGCAGGCTACATCCTGCGCACCTTCGCGCACTATGTGCGCGACGGGTTGATCCCCAACATGTTTCCGGACGGCGCTCGAGAGGGGCTCTACCACACGGCGGATGCGACGCTGTGGTTCTTCCATGCGATGGAGCGATACGTGCGCGCGACGGGTGAAGTCGAAACCCTTCGGCGACTGCTCCCGACGTTCGTGGAGATCGTCCGCAAACATCTCGATGGCACCCGATTCGGCATCGGCGTCGACCCGTCCGACGGCCTGCTGCGCCAGGGAGCGGAGGGCTACCAGCTGACGTGGATGGATGCCAAGGTCGATGATTGGGTCGTGACTCCGCGCCGGGGGAAGGCGGTGGAGATCAACGCGCTGTGGTACAACGCCCTGCGGCTGCTCAGGACGTGGATCGACGCGCAGGGTGGGGATGCTCAGGGCATCGATCTGGCGGCTCACGCGAATCGGGCGCGCGAGTCGTTCAACCGGCGATTCTGGAACGCGGACGCGGGGTATCTCTTCGATGTCGTGGACGGCGAACGCGGCGATGATCCTGCCTGCCGGCCCAATCAGGTCTTTGCCATTTCACTGGACCATCCGGTACTGGACGAGGCACGCTGGCCGTCGGTGATGCAGATCGTCCGCGATCGCCTGTTGACCCCCGTCGGCCTCCGGTCGCTCGCGCCGGGACATCCTGATTACAAGGCCAAGTACTACGGTGATCTTCGCTCCCGTGATGCGGCCTACCACCAGGGCACCGTGTGGGGGTGGCTCATCGGCCCGTTCGTGGACGCCTGGTTGAAGCTGTATCCCGACGACGGCGCCGGTGCGCGCCGACTGCTCGAGGGGTTCGACCAGCACCTGAGTGTGGCGTGTGTTGGAACAATCAGCGAGATCTTCGATGCGGACGCACCCTTCGTGCCAAGGGGATGCGTCGCGCAGGCCTGGAGCGTCGCGGAAGTGCTGCGGTGTCTTGCGAAGACCTCGCCGAGATGAACGCCCGCCTAGAGGATCTCGGATGGAATGCGCGCTTCGCCGAGGCGTACGCCCCCTTTGCCGCGGATACCCGGCGGCCCGGACGCGTCGTCCTCGAGCACACGCACATCTACCGAGTCGCAACGCCCGACCAGGAATGCCTGGCGCGCGTGTCCGGCCGGCTGCGGCACCAGGCGGAGTCGCGTCCGGA
>JACDCA010000474.1 GCA_013694635.1 Acidobacteriota bacterium
GGTCGTCGAGGTGGACGCGTTTCCAGAAGCGCGGAAGCCCGCATACAAGATCACCGTGGACTTCGGGCCGGAGATTGGATTGAAACGGACAAGTGCGCAGGTGACGACGATCTACGCCGCCGAGGAACTGCTCGGCAGACAGGTAATGGGCGTCCTGAATTTCCCGCCGAAGCAGATCGGTCCCTTCCGCTCCGAGTTTCTCCTCGCGGGTTTTTATCGCGACGACGGTGCGGTGGTCCTCGCGGTGCCGGAACGCCCGGTGCAGAACGGCGCAAGGCTCGGCTGATGGACAACGTCTGTCACACGCTGGTCGGCATCGCGGCGGCGCGCGCCGGTCTCAATACGAAGACGGCCCTGGCGACGGCGACGCTCGCGATCGCGTCGAACCTCCCAGACATCGACGTCCTCGCCTTTGCCACCGGCATTCCGTCGGTGGCACTGCGCCGTGGCTGGACGCACGGCGTCCTTGCGCAAGCGCTGCTTCCCCTGGCCTTCGCAGGAGTGATGTGGATGGTCGCGACCCGGGGCTCGGGGCTCGGGACTCGGGGCTCGGAACGGAGCAACAACGGAGGCCGCGCCAACTTTCGGTGGTTGCTGATCCTTTCCTACATCGGGGTTCTCAGTCACGTTTTCCTTGACTACCTGAATACGTACGGCGTGCGGCTGCTGATGCCGTTTTCGCAGCAGTGGTTCTACGGCGACTCCGTGTTCATCGTCGACGTCTGGATGTGGCTGATGCTCGGTCCTGGCGCGGTGCTGGCGCGAAGAGGTCGACCTTGGGTGGCACGTGCCGCGCTGATGGCCACGGCTCTCTACGTCTGCGTCATGCTGGTCTCGGCCCAGCGCGCGCGGGCGATCGTCATGAGCCGCTGGGTAGAGACGTTCGGCAATCCCCCGGCGGCGATGATGGTCGGTCCGGTGCCGATCAACCCCTTCCGAAAAGCCATCATCGTCGACGGTGGGGATCGCTACGTCGTCGGCAGGTTCCACTGGTACCCGCGGCACATCAGTTTCGCTCCATCCCCGATACCGAAGAACGACCAGGGCCCATGGGTGCTGCCTGCGATCGCGCAGGAGCCGGACTTCGCCGCAATCCTCGTGTGGGCGCGTTTTCCGTACTGGGAGCTCGAAGAAGACGGTAGCGGCGTTCGCGTGACGCTCCGCGACGTCCGCTTCCCGCGCGGCGTCGCCGGATTTTCAGCGACGACGTACATCCGCAAAGAAGCGCACGCCGCGCGATGACAGTCGTAGTCGAGCCCTTCAGGACTGTTATAGTGACGGCCCGATGCACGATCTGACCACGGGACCCGTAACACGACACCTTCTCAAGACCACGGGCTTCATGCTCGTGACGATGATGTTCCAGACGCTGTACTTCCTGGTCGACCTGTACTGGGTCGGACGTCTTGGGAAGGAAGCGGTGGCGGCGGTCAGCATCGCGGGCAATCTCGCCTTTATCGTGCTCGCTGTCACGCAGATGCTCAGCGTCGGCGCAACCACGCGCGTGTCGCATGCCGCGGGTCGCAAGGATCGCGAGGGGGCGATCTTCTCCGCGAATCAGTCACACGGTCTCGGCGTGGCCTGCGGGCTCCTGTTCCTCGCGGTTGCGCTGGCGCTCCGTAAGACCTATGCGTCGGCGCTCGCCGCCGACCCGCAGACAGCGGAGCTCGCGGCGGCTTACCTCCTCTGGTTCATCCCCGCGCTGGCGCTGCAGTTCCCGATGGTATCGATGAGCGCAGCGCTGCGCGGCACGGGCAACTTCAAGCCGGGGATGATCGTCCAGACGAGCGCGGTCGTGCTCAACATGATCCTCGCGCCTCTGCTGATATTCGGCGTGGGCACGGGGCGGCCGCTGGGCGTCGCGGGGGCGGCGATCGCGTCGCTGATCTCGATCATCATCGGCACGATCTGGCTGCTCACCTACTTCCGCCCCGATGCCTTCCTCCCGATCCGCTCATCGCAGCTGAAGCCGCGACTGACCGAATGGGCCGGCATGCTGAAGGTCGGCCTCCCGGCCGGCGCGGAGTTCGCGCTGATGTCGATCTACATGATCATCGTCTACAGCGTCAGCCGTCCGTTCGGCTCGGCGGCGCAGGCGGGTTTCGGGATCGGCCTCCGCATCCTGCAGGCGTGCTTCCTGCCGGTGGTCGCGCTGGGCATCGCGGTGGCGCCGGTGGCGGGACAGAATTACGGCGCGCGCCTCGGCGCACGGGTGCGCGAAACCTTCGTGTCGGGCGCCGCGATGGCGTGCGCCATGATGCTCGTCGCCACGGCACTCTGCTTTTTCGGTTCGACGGCACTCATCAAAGTCTTCTCCACCGACCCGGAAGTGATCGCCGTCGGATCCGAGTACCTCCGCATTCTCGCCTGGAGCTTCGTGGCGTCCGGAGTGATCTTCGTGTCGTCGAGCCTGTTCCAGGGACTTGGCCACACCGTGCCGCCGCTGATCGCATCCTTCGGACGCATGTGCGTGATCACAATTGGCGTGCTGGTCATGTCGCAGACGGCTGGGTTCAACCTGCGCTGGATCTGGTACCTCTCGGCCATCACCATCTGGGTGCATCTCGCGGCGAACCTTCTACTACTGCGGCGGGAGCTGAGGCTGAAGCTGCCCCTGCAGAGCGCCGTCCTGTGACCGGCGAGTTGTCATCGGCTGCATCGGCGGTGGACCCCGCGGTTCTCTCCGCACGATTCCGCCAGATGTTCGATGGCGACCCGCGCGTGTTCCGCGCCCCCGGTCGGGTCAATCTGATCGGCGAGCACACCGATTACAACGACGGATTCGTCATGCCGGTTGCGCTCGAGCTCTCGTGCTGGGTCGCCGCAGCGGTGCGGACCGACCGCACGATCACGGTCCATTCCCTGAACGCGGCGCCTCGGGATCCGTTCGCGCGGCGCCTGGCAGACAATCGAAGAGCTCTCCGGCGGCAACCAGCAGAAAGTCGCAATCGGACGCCTGCTTCATCACGACGTCGACGTCCTTGTGCTGGACGAACCGACGCGCGGTATCGACGTCGGCAGTAAGGCGCACATCTACGCCCTGCTCGACGCACTCGTTGCCGAATCGGCGCCACGCCCACGCGCCGTTCTCCTCGTCAGCAGTTACCTGCCTGAGCTGCTGGGATTGTGCGATCGCATTGCGGTCATGCGCAAGGGACGGCTCTCTCCCTCCCGTCCTGCCTCCGAACTGACGGAGCATCAGCTCGTCATGGACGCCGCGTGACCACGCGCCGGTGGATCGAGACTGCGGGACCTCTCCTCGGCCTGTTATTCGTGTCGGCCATCTTCGGAGTGCTCATCGGCCCGCGATTCTTTTCGGGAGCCAACCTCGAGCTGATCGCACGCCAGACCGTGATCGTCTGCACGGTTGCGCTCGGCATGACGATGATCATCGTGTCGGGGGGGATCGACCTCTCGGTTGGATCCGTTGTCGCGCTGACAACGGTCGTCGTCGCCGTGCTGCTTCGCGCGGACGTCTCTCCCGCCGCCGCGGCACTCGCCGGCATTGCAGCGGCGACCGTGTGCGGTGTGATCAACGGCATCCTGATCACCGGCCTTCGCGTGGTCCCGTTCATCGTCACGCTGGGGATGATGATCCTCGTCCGCGGAGCTGCGAAGGGGTTCGCCGACGAGCGGCGTGTCGAAGCACCGACCACGTGGCTCAACGATCTGCTTCGCACCGTCGATCCCGACAGCCTCATGGTCGTGCCGTACGGGATCTGGATCGTCGCGGCGCTGGCGCTCCTGGTGGCCGGAGCCCTCGGCTACACGCGGTTCGGCCGTCACCTGTTCTCGATCGGCTCCAACGAGCGGACGGCGCGGTTGTGCGGCGTCTCCGTGGAGCGCACGAAGATCGGCGTTTATGCGGCCGGCGCCGCGCTGGCGGGAGT